>JAYVRP010001086.1:0-10006 GCA_043776215.1 Rhodoferax sp.
ATCTGTCCAAACCTCGCACGCCGGGACCCAAGCCGCACAAATACATGACTCAGAAACATTGTTGATCACCTGCGCTTTGGCTTAACTTGGGTGGATTGCTGCTCATCCCCAATGATTCAATAACCGAATCCAGCACGAAGTCTGAGACCATGAGCGAAGCCGCCTGCACTGGGGTTTGCAGCGTCACTGGCATTTGTCCCTGCTTCCGACCGTCCATGTCCATCGGGAGCACGAGAATACTCTCGCTGACGAATTGCTTCGGCAGCAAGTATGAACCTCCAAAAGTGACAAGTCCTATCAGGCAGGGAACCAAAAGCACCAACCTCAAATTTTCGACCGCCACCAACAGAAGATCAAACATGCTGAGTTCCTGCACATTTTCAGCCATTGATATTCCTCATTCTTTCGCCTCCAGTTTAGCCGACGGGCAATATCAGGCTGTTCCCGTCAGGCTGTTCGCCAAAGGTCACTCTAATGTCCCCACGCGCGAGCAGCTTGATAGCCGGGATTTCTCGAAGGCCGAGACGCACAGGTTCTGTAGCAACGTGTCTAGCGAGGCGTCGAGTTGAAGTTTCTTCTTGGCGATGGCGATGAGCTCGCAGGCGCACACGGCACACCAGATCTGCGTCTTCTGCCGCGTTCTCCCAAGTGCCCGAAAATTTCTTGATTCGCAAGTGCTTCTTGATCCATTTGACAAGCAACTTCGCCTGCCAGCAAATCTTGTACCGCGCGGCGTTGGCCAAAGCTGGCAGCTCCAACAGCGTGTGCAGCTTGATGGCGGCCTTGGTGGGAGCGAAACTACGCGCAACGCAATCCCCTTCTGTAACTGGCCACTTCGGATCAACCCTAATGCTATCCAAAGACTTCGCAGAGCACATCAGTGGTATGCCGAATTCGCCAAGCGGGCTGGGTTCCAGCCCGCTTGGACCGTCATCGACTTGACCGGCCGGTCGCCCGAAGTCTTCTATGCGATGAGTGCCGCCAACATAGGGCAAGCTTGGACTGTCCATGTCTATCCTGGGAGCAACGCCTTGACCATCTGGATGCTAGACAAAGTCAACTGCCGCGAACTCGCTATTGTGTGGTTGCGGACAGAGCCAGAGGGGCCAGTGAAAATGTCGGCGGACACCGTGTCGGCGTTCGGCACAATGATGGACAAGGCCTATGAAAAAAGTTGGTACGATCACGTCATCCTCCGGCGCCGATGGTTGTCACGAGCCCTACATGCAACTGCTCTTGAAACCAACACGGGCGGTCGACAACGCCGTTGCCGAATTCAGGGTCATGGCAGGAAGGCAGCCATGACAGAACGCCTGCATTGCCCCTTCAGCCACGACGAACCAAGAATGGACGCCGAGTAGATGATTCCCGATTTCGAAAGGCTGTTGCGCGCAGCGAAGGCCAGACTCCTGCAAATGCACCATGAATCGAACAGCGGCCACTTGGGCGGTAACTTTTCATGCATCGAGGCGCTGATGACACTGCACCATTTGATAATGGTGCCCTCTGATCGCTTTATTTTGTCTAAAGGTCATTCCGCTGGCGCACTCTATGTCACCTTGTGGAGCCTTGGAAAGCTTGCAGATGACGACCTGAAGACCTTCAGCAAGGACAATACGCAGCTTCCGGGGCATCCCACCGGCCAGGGTATTCCAGGGCTGCTCTTCTCTACCGGGTCGCTCGGACATGGTCCGTCGCTGGCATGCGGCTTGGCTTTGGCCGCGAAACAAATGGGACGGGACCACCGCGTGTATTGCCTGTGTTCTGACGGCGAATGGCAGGAAGGGAGTTGTTGGGAAGCACTGGTTTTTGCCGTCCACCACAAGCTGGATAACTTGACGATCTTGATTGATCAAAATGGCCTGCAAGGTTTTGGCACTACCCATGACATCGTCTCATTCAACGATTTGGAATCAAGGATTTCTTCATTCGGCGCCCATGTTGGCCATGGGAATGGCCACGACTACCTCGAAATCGAAAGAATGCTGAACAACCGGTCGATTGATAAACCCAATGTGCTGATTCTCGACACTGTCAAAGGGAAAGGTTTGCACTTCGAAGGAAAGATGGAATCGCATTACCTTCCGCTTTCTAGCGAGCAATATGGTGTCACACGCGCCCGCTTGCTGACGGATATTGGCAAATGAGGGACATCTTTGCCAAAACAATCGTTGGGCAATGCAACCGGGAGGACTATTTCTTTCTGACCGGTGATTTGGGCTTCATGGCGCTGGAAGAAGTACGGGCGGCTTTTGGAGATCGATTCGTCAACTCGGGCGTGGCGGAACAAAACATGATGGGTGTTGCAGCTGGCCTTGCGCGCGAGGGATTCAAGGTCTTCGCATACAGCATCGCGCCATTTTGCTACGCCCGACCTTTTGAGCAGATTCGAAACGACATATGTCTTTCGAACCTCCCGGTTTGTCTGGTAGGCAATGGCGGCGGTTACGCCTATGGCCACATGGGGCCAACACACCACGCGCTTGAAGACTGTGCAGTCATGAATGCCCTGGGCGTGAGGGTGCTGGTACCAGCGTTCGACCAGGATATCCCTGCGATGCTGGGTGAATTGTGCGCGCCCACGTATCTGCGTCTGGGTTATGATGAACGGCCCAAGGGCGCGGACGCGCCGGCATATGCAACCTGGAGAGAGCTCCTGCACGGTGAATGCGGCGCCGTCGTCGCACTTGGCCCATTGGCCGGAGTGGCATGGCAGGCATTGCTCGACACGCCGGTGGACAAGAGACCGTCGGTGTGGGCCGTCACTGAATTCAACGCCGATGCCATCCCCGGGGCGTTTTGGACCCAGATAGAGAACCAGAGGCTTTTCGTGATCGAAGAGCATGTGCGTGCTGGTGGGCTCGGCATGCACATGGCAATGGCGATGGCCGGGCGCGGCAGTCGAGTCAGCAGTTTTGTTCATCGGGGCGCGCGCGGTTATCCAAGCGGGCGTTTCGGATCGCAAGCATTCCATCGCGCCGAATGCGGCCTTGATGTAAACGGAATTCTCGCCATGGTGAATGGAATTGACGATGCATCTTGACGGCAAGATTCGGAGTCTTCAGGGTCACGTCCTCATCGTGGGAGCGAGCGGTTTCATTGGTGCAAACCTGCTGCGCAAATTCCTCGAAGTCAGGGAAGACGTCGTCGGGACCGTGTTCGCGGGAGACTCCTGGCGCCTGGACGGCATACCGGCGGCGAATATCGCATTTCTCAACCTGCAGGACCCGGTCAGCGTTCGATCCCTGCTCCACCGAGTCAAACCAAGAACAATATTCGACTGTTCATCCTTTGGTGCATATTCATTTGAGAACGACTTCGACCGCATCCATTCGACCAACTACCTGAGTTTCGTTCGGGTGATGGAGGAAGTTGCGCAACTCGGTGTGTCGGCCTATGTTCATGCCGGCAGCTCGTCTGAATATGGTCTGAAGGCGGCGGCGCCCGCGGAATCAGAGCCCTTGGTTCCGAACAGCCACTATGCTGTCAGCAAAGCGGCCGCGAGCCAAACCATTACCTATTACGGCAAGGTGCGCGGAGTACCGGTTGTCAACCTTCGCCTGTACTCCGTGTACGGCCCATTTGAGGACAGCTCGCGCTTGATCCCCATGTTGTGCAACCGAAGTTTGAACGCACAACTCCCGGTGTTCGCGCATCCGGATGTCACCCGGGACTTTGTTCACATTGACGACGTCGTCGAGGTCTTCGTGGATACCGCAATGCGAATGTCGCCCGAGATCGCCGGGGAGTCATTCAACATCGGCACCGGCGTCAAGACCTCACTTGGTGAACTGGCCATCCTGACAAAGCAGCTATTCGGCATCGTCGACGAGCCCCAGTTCAGCCCGGGAAGCGGGCGGGCATGGGATGTCGACAACTGGTTTGCCAATCCGGACAAGGCCAGAAAAGTCCTGGGATGGACGGCAAAGATATCTCTCAGGGATGGCTTGGCACAGACCCGCAACTGGTGGCAGGCGTACCTGTCCCATTCAGATTTCTCGAAGCTGACCAAAAAGCAGCAACCGCGCAACGAAAAGAATTCCGTCTCGGCCGTGATTGCTTGTTATCGGGATGAGCAGGCAATTCCGATCATGCACAGCCGACTGGTCTCGGTGTTCAACCGATTGCAACTCGATTATGAAATCATCTTTGTCAACGACTGCTCGCCGGACAACTCCGCCGAAGTGATTCGCTCCATCAGCGCCCTCGACCCGCACGTGTTAGGCATCACGCACGCGCGGAATTTTGGCTCCCAGGCTGCGTTCAGAAGCGGGATGGATCTGGCAAGCAAGGGGGCCTGCGTTTTGCTGGATGGGGATCTTCAAGACCCCCCAGAACTGATCGAGGATTTCGTGCGAGAGTGGCGAGCCGGCGCTGACGTCGTCT
Source organism: Rhodoferax sp. (assembly GCA_043776215.1). Taxonomy (GTDB): domain Bacteria; phylum Pseudomonadota; class Gammaproteobacteria; order Burkholderiales; family Burkholderiaceae_C; genus CAISIP01. The sequence goes on from JAYVRP010001086.1 coordinate 4,387, forward strand.
ACGGCCGTCGGGTCAAACGGGAGATGCCAGCACTGCTGGAAGCCTGTTACCGGGGTTTCTATCGTTTGTTTGCAGCCATGAGCGAGGTTCCCATTCCAAAAGATGCGGGCGACTTCTCATTGATGGATCGAACCGTCATCTACTGGATGCTCCAATGCCAGGAACGAGACTCTTTTCTGCGCGGACTTCGGGCCTATGTCGGTTTCAAGCAAGTGGGTGTGGACTATGCTCGTCCTGAGCGCATGTTTGGGGTAAGCACCAACAACTGGGTCAAGAACATTGGCTGGGCCAAGAAAGGCATCTTTTCCTTCTCGCGCGTGCCGTTGCACATGCTCACCGCCTTGGGAGGCTTGGCCTGTGTCGCGACCGTGGGCCTGGCGGCACTCAGCATCCTCATCCGTGTGCTGGATCCGGATTCGGTGCCAAAAGGGCTCACCTTCATTGCATTGTTGGTCATGTTCTTTGGATCGTTCGCCATTCTCGGCATCGGACTGCTCGGCGAGTACATCGGCAAGATCTTCGAAGAGACTAAGGCGCGACCGGCGTTCATTCGCCGCAGTCTGATCGTTCGTGGCGAAATTCGCCCGGCCCAGCCCAAAGATCTCAACGAGCAATGACTTCGACGATCCGTTCTGGCATGGAGCGCGCCTGCCCAGCGTGTGGAGGCAGATCCTGCGTACGCTTTTCCGATGAGCGCATCGACAATGGGAAGGTCAATGCGTTCACGTACGCCTCGCGCAAACAACCGGAATTCATGTGTTTGCGGCTCGTCCGGTGCACCGAATGTGACCTGGTCTACGCACCCACGCCGCCAGCACCGGAGTTCCTACGGACGGCCTACTCTGATGCAGCCTACGATTCAGGCATCGAGGCCACGGCCGCCGCGCGCAGTTATGCGCAGGCCTTGGCCCCTCACCTTGAAAAGCTTGCCGGTCGGCACGCTGCGATCGATGTGGGAGCCGGCAGCGGGCCTTTGCTTCCCTGGCTCGCAAAGATCGGATTTGATCCAGTGATTGGCATCGAACCTTCGCGCGCGGCGATCGATGCTGCGCCGGCGACTGTGAGGACCATGTTGCGCGAAGGCATGTTCACGCCCGACATGGTTGCGGATACCAAGCCATCGCTGCTGTGCTCCTTCATGACGCTGGAGCACGTGGCAGATCCAGCGGAATTCATCGCAGCGGCATACCAGTTGCTGGAGCCCGGTGGCATGCTGGCGGTGGTCGTTCACAATTGGCGAGCACCGCTCAATCGCCTGCTTGGATTGCGTTCGCCGATCATCGATGTCGAGCACCTGCAGCTCTTCAGTCCCCGATCGACCCGTGCATTGCTGGGACGCGCTGGCTTTGAATCGATTGACATGCACGCCATCACAAACAGCTACCCGCTGCGTTACTGGCTACGTCTGACACCACTGCCTGCAGGCATCAAAAACCGGATCATCACCGCGCTGGATCGTTTTGGCAGCCTGGCCGACCGGCAACTCTCGCTGCGCGTGGGCAACATGCTCGCGATCGGCATCAAACCCGTGGAGATCTTCCAGTGACCCAATCACCCGTCGAAACAACAAAAAAAAATGTCAGCCGGTTCGATGAAGACGTCAGGAACACCGGATCCTATGCCTACACCGCGACACGGCTGTCCTCGCAGTTTGCGAACACGCGCATCAGCGACTTCATCCGGAAGTCCTATGACTTCACCGGCAAGCGCGTGCTTGACCTGGGTTGTGGTGATGGAACCTACACACTGGAATTTCCGGCGCTCGGCGTCAAGGAGGTGCTGGGAGTCGACCCTGCGGGCGCCGCGATCGAGGCCGCCACCGCGAATGCGCACAAGCGGCAACTGGACGCCACGGTGAAGTTCGAAGCCGGCAACATCTATGCATTGGAACACTACGTCACGGCCGGCCGGTTCGATTGCATCGTGCTCAGGGGTGTGCTGCACCATCTGCCCGACCCAGCACGTGCCATCGCCGGGCTTGCCAATTTCAACGGCGCCATCGTGGTTCTCGAGCCAAACGGAAACAATCCGGTCCTCAAGCTCCTTGAGAAATACTCCGAATACCACATCGAACATGAAGAGCGCTCCTTCACGCCGTCCCTGATTCGCTCCTGGCTGACAGCGGCAGGATTCAGGATTTCGTCCAGTCAGGTGTTGAATTTGGTGCCCATGTTCTGCCCGGACTGGATGGCGATACCACTTCGTACCGTCGGGCCGGTCGTTGAGCGGCTGCCCCTGTTACGGGACATTGCCTGCGGCCAGAGCATCATCATCGCCCGAAAGTAGTCCTGGTGAAGGCGGGCCCGTTGTTTCTGGGAGGAATGGTCGCTTGCATGGCGACGTCGCAAGTCTTGCTCAAGTTCGCGGGTTTGTCAGTGGCGCCACGCGCCGACATGTTCCACGCTCTAGTGGTCAACCACTGGTTTTGGGGAAGCCTGCTGGCATCCGCAGCCGGGATGGGCTGCTGGTTGGTCACATTGCGACAGATCTCCCTCGCTGCCGCCTATCCGTGGACCGCATTGATCTATGTGATAACGCCGTTGGTCAGCACTGTGTTGTTCGACGATTTGCTCGGCCTCAAGTACATGGCCGGAATCGCGAGCATCGTCGCCGGCGTGTTCATCACCGCGCGGGGAGTGCAAGTTCAATGACTGTCAGTGAATTGGCACTATGCATGGCGTCAGTACTTGCCAGTAGCATCTCTCAGCTGTTCATGAAGACTGCAGCGGTCAGCGCGACGCGCATCCGCGCACTTCTCCTGCTTGGGATTGGGGGGATCCTGCAAGTCAGTGCCACGCTGCTCGCCGTCCTGGTGCTGCGCACGCTCCAACTCTCCCAGCTCATTCCCTTCGCAGCAGTGGCGTACCTGCTCGTGCCCATCGGCAGCACCCTGGTCCTGGGTGAACGCCTGCTGCCGAGATTCTGGATCGGTGCACTGCTCGTGGTGGCCGGGATCATTTGCGCCACCACCTGACACCTCGCTCGACCATTGTGGCGCTCGAATCAGGGAACATCCGCAAGCTGGTGTCGATCGCAATTTGCGCCACGCGCGGCAGCCCACGACCCGAACGGTGTTGACCCGCCACGAGTGACTTTAGTGTCGCCCGCCTACACGACACGCCGCACGCTGGGTACAGTTCCGCCTACGCACCAGGCGGTCAAGTGGTCTTCGCGGTGTGTCAATCAACCCGATCCGAAGGAGTATCCCGTGGTCAAGAAACTGCACAAGAACACCCCGCCCCCAACACCTGGCGCCCACCTCTCGGGCTCGGTCAAGGACTCCGCGCAACAGATCTGGCAGGCTGGCCTGGGCGCATTCGCCAAGGCGCAGGCCGAAGGCACGCGGGCCTTCGAAGCACTGGTCAAGGAGGGCACGACCTTGCAGCGCAAGACGCAGGCCGCAGCCGAGGAGAAGATCTCCGAGGCCACCAGTCGCATGACCAACATGGCCACCGACATCTCCTCCAAGGCGTCGGGCCAATGGGACAAGTTGGAAAACATCTTCGAGGAGCGGGTGGCCAAGGCGCTCAACAAGCTCGGCGTACCCTCCGCCAAGGACATCAACGCCCTGATCGCCCGCATCGACGATCTCAACAAGAGCGTGCAAAAACTGTCGGCTGCCCCCGCCAAGGCCGCGCCGGCAGCGCCCAGGGGGGCAGGTCCGAAGGCAGCAGCTCCCAAGGCACCTGCACGCAAGCGCGCGTCCACTGCGGCCGCCAAGCCAGCCGCGAAGGCAACTGCGAAACGCCCGGCCACGCGCAAGACGGCCTGAGTAGAGGATCCCGGTGGAACACGTGATGCACATCGTTCACGCTCTTCCGATCAAAGGCGCTGCGGCGCCTTTTTTTGATCGTGCGCAATCCAGCGCGCAAGAGACCGCTTGCTGTTGCGACGCAACAACTTGCGAACCCCTGCCGATCTACACTTTGACGCCATGAACCCAACACATTCCAGGGCGGGAGGCCCTCGGGTCGCGCTGGCCCTTGCAGGCGGCGGGCCCCTCGGGGCCATCTACGAAATCGGCGTGTTGTGCGCGCTCGAGGATTCCCTGATCGGGCTGGAGCTCCACCGGCTCGAACAGTACGTGGGGGTTTCGGCCGGCGGGTTCATTGCGGCCGGGCTCGCCAATGGCATGACGCCCAGGGCGCTGTGCGCATCGTTCATCCAGAATGACGAGACCACGTCGGAAGTGTTCGACCCTTCCTGGCTCATGGTTCCGGCCTACCGCGAGTTCGCCCGGCGCGCGATCATGCTGCCGGGCCTGGTGGCCAGCGCCTTTTGGCGCCTCGCCATCCGCCGCAAGCCCCTGACACAGGTGCTCGAGCGATTGGGTGCCGGTCTGCCGACCGGGGTGTTCTCCAACCATCAGATTCACGCCCAACTGGCGCGGCTGTTTGCGCAGAACGGTTTCACCAACGACTTCCGTCAGTTGAAGGCCCGTCTGACGCTGGTGGCCACCAACCTGGATACCGGCGAAGCGGCACCATTCGGGCAGCCCGGCTGGGACCACGTTCCGATTTCCCAGGCGGTGCAGGCCAGTTCCGCCTTGCCGGGGCTGTTTCCGCCGGTTGAGATCGATGGCCAGTATTACGTTGACGGCGCGCTCAAGAAGACGCTGCACGCGTCGGTGGCGCTCGATCAGGGGGTCGACCTGATGCTGTGCCTGAACCCGCTGGTTCCTTTCGATGCCACGGTTCCCCTGTCGCCCCGCGTCATGCAGCGCGGCTTGTCGGCAGAGCGGCGCAAGATTCCGAAAATTGTGGATGGCGGGCTGCCGGCGGTGCTCAGCCAGACCTTCCGCTCCATGATCCATTCGCGCATGGAGCTCGGCATGAAGGCCTACGAGCACAGCTATCCGGGCACCGACATCATCCTGATCGAGCCCGATCACCGCGACCCGGAACTCTATCTGGCCAACACTTTCGGGTATGCGCAACGCCGCCACCTGGCCGAGCATGCCTACCAGCAGACGCGCCAGATGCTGCGCTCACGCAAGACCACGATGTCCGCCAAATTGGCGCGCCATGGCATACACCTGAACCACGACGCGCTGGACAACTCGCGCGCGCATCTGTGCGCCGCTGCCAAATCGCCAACGCCCATCGGCCGCGCCATTGCATCCTTGCAGGAGTTGATGGATGACCTCGGCCACATGGTGGGTCAACACCCGCTGACAGTCTGACGCCATGGTCAAAAAGGCTCCTCGTCGAACCGCCGAGCGCATCCTGGAGGTGACGCTTGAGTTGTTCAACCGGTTCGGCGAACCGAACGTGTCCACCACGCTGATTTCGGCTGAGTTGTCCATAAGCCCCGGTAATCTTTACTACCACTACCCGGCCAAAGACGAGCTGATCAACAGCTTGTTTGACCGGTATGAAAAGTCCCTCAGCGAACTGCTTAACGCCAGCGACGGCGTGCGCAATGTGGAGGACGCCTGGTTTTTCATGCACACGCTGTTTGAGCTGATCTGGCAATACCGCTTTTTATACCGCGACCTGAACGATTTATTGAGTAAAAATCGCAGGCTCGAAACGCATTTTCAGTGGGTGTTGAAAAATAAAACCCGCTCTGTGAAAGCCCTGTTGGAAGGCATGAGCCGGACCGGTGCTGTGTCGATTGA
>JAYVRP010001087.1:0-2956 GCA_043776215.1 Rhodoferax sp.
GATGGCGCAGAACAACCCCAACTTGTCCATCATGCGCGTGATCTTCAACTCGCTCACGGAATATGACCCCAAGACCATGGAGCCCAAGCCCTCACTGGCCAGCGCCTGGAAAATTTCCGACGACCAGAAGACGCTGACGCTGGACCTGCGCACCGATGTGTTGTTCCACAACGGGGCCAAGTTCACCTCGGCCGATGTGCTGGCTGCCATTGCGTTCCTGCAAAAGGACGGCGTACCCAGCCAGGTCAAGCACAATGGCAAGATCGTCACCGCTGCCGCGCCGTCCGAGAGCCAGGTGGTGCTGACCCTGCAGCATCCGGTCTCCAACATCTTCGATATGCTGGAGATGATGGTGATTCCGCAAAAAGACTCCTACGAGCAGATGCTGACCGGCGCAGCGTTCATTGGCACCGGGCCGTTCAAGGTGGACAGCTACAAACACGGCCAGGGCATGAGCCTGTCGGCGAACGAAAGATACTTCAAGGGCAAGCCGAAGATCGACAAGTTCGAAGTTCAGATCGTGGCCGAGGCGTCGTCACGCGTGGCGTCGCTGAAAACCGGAGCCAGCCATATTTCGATGGATTTGCCACCGCTGGACATCACCGGTCTGATCACCGATACCAAGTTCGCCAACGTGATTGCAGAAACCTGGGATTCGGCAATGTACGTGGCCTCCAACGTCACCATCGCGCCGCTCGACAAGAAGGAAGTGCGCCAGGCCATCGCCTGGTCCGTCGATCGCGATGCCATTGTCAGCAAGGTGCTCAGCGGCATCGGCCAAACCAGTTCCCTGCCATGGTCCAAGGGTTCACCCGCCTACAACGAGGCCGCAGCGAGCAGCTACAAGTACAACCCTGACAAGGCCAAGCAGATGATCGCCGCCGCCGGTGCCGCAGGCAAGGAGGTCAAGATCTGCTACGTCGGCGCCCAGGCCGCCTTTGCCTCGGTGGCGGAGATCGTGCAGGCGGGCATCAACGCCACCGGCCTCAAGGCCACCATGGTGCCCATGCAGCCGGCCGACTTCTTCAAGGGGCTGTCCGGCGAGGGCCTGCCCGGCCTGTTCGTCAATGGCCACGGCTTCGGCCAGTTGCGCCCTGCCACGCTGCTCAAGGGCGCGTTCCCCTTCAACGCCGACAAGAACGCATCGCGCTTTGGCAACGACAAATACAAGGCGATCTCCAACGCGATCTGGCAGAACACCGATGCCAGCAAGGCCAAGGCGCAGTACGACGAGGTCAACGCGTTGTTGCTGGACGAGCAGTTCGTCTCCGACCTGGCGCTCGGTGCACACACCTACACCATCTCTGCCCGCGTCAAGGGGCTGGCCTACACCGCATTGGACTACCTGATCCTCGACCAGGCGGACCTGGCCTGAAAGATGAACGCCCCCCGTTGCGTGCTCATTTCGTTTAGTCTTCCACCCCCCACTGGGGGGCGGGCCCGCCGCTTCGGAGCGGCCGTGCGCGGCGGCCTCTTGCGGGAGCGTTGACATGCTTCGCTACGCGCTGCGCCGCATTCCTTCGGGCCTGCTCATCATGGCGGTGGCGTCGGTGGTGATCTTCATGCTGCTGCGTGCCACCGGCGGCGACCCGGCGGCGGTCAAGGCGGGGTCGGATGCGTCGCCGGCCATCATCGCGGCGATCCGCGTGGAGCTGGGGCTGGACCTGCCATTGCCAGTGCAGTACTTTCGCTGGCTCACCGGGCTGTTCACGGGTGATCTGGGCTATTCGCTGGTAACGGGTGCGCCGCTCGCGAGCCTGATCGGCAACGGTCTGCAGGCCACTTTTGTGCTCACGCTCGCTGCCTCGCTGCTGGCCGTATGCCTGGGGCTGGTGCTGGGCATTGTGATTGCGGTCAGTTCCGGGGCAGGGCGCAGCGTGTTGGATGGCTTGGCCAGCATGATGCTGGCGGTGCCCACGTATGTGAGCGGGGTGCTGCTGATTCTGGTGCTGTCCGTCACGTTCAATGTGCTGCCGGTGGGCGGGTACCGGCCGATGCTGGAAGACCCGCAGATCGCCATGCAGTACCTGACCATGCCGGCGTTCTGCCTGGCGCTGCCTGCGGCCGGCGTTCTTGCACGTTTTCTGGCAACTTCCATGCGCCAGGTGATGGACGAGGATTTCGTGCGCACCGGCATGGCCAAGGGCCTGAGCCAGGGTCGTCTGCTGCTACGGCACATTCTGCCCAATGCGTTGCCGCCGGTGTTCACCGTGCTGGGCATCCAGGTCGGGCAGATGCTCGGCGGCGCCATTGTGGTGGAGGCAATTTTTGCGTGGCCCGGTATTGGCAGCGTGCTGGCCAATGCCACGATGGCGCGCGACTACTACCTGATACAGGACCTGCTGCTCATCGCCGTGGCCGTGTTCATCGTGATCCAGATCGTGACCGACCTGGCCCATGCGGCGCTGGATTCACGCGTGCGCCTGGAGTCGCCGTCCGCATGAGCCTCGCCCGGCCGCCCGAAAAGGCTCGCACCGCAGTGCGCAGCAAGCAGGTACTCCAGTGAGCAGCGCATCCGTGCCCGACAGCGCGCTGCGCCGGGGCCTTCGCCGCCCGCGCACACTGATCGGGCTTTGCATCGTCGCCGTGTGTGTGGTGCTGGGTCTGCTGGCACCGGTCCTGACCCAGTATTCTCCGCTCGACCAGAGTTTCGGCGCCCTGGAGCGCCTGTCGCTGGCGCACCCGCTGGGCACGGACGAACTCGGCCGCGACTTGCTGGCCCGCGTGTTGTACGGCATCCGGGTGGACGTGGTGGTGGCCGTATTCGCCATTCCGCTTGGGGCGCTGGTGGGCTGCTCGCTCGGCATGCTGAGCGCCAACAAGCGCTGGTATGGCACGCTGCTGCAACGCAGTTTCGACCTGATGCTGGCTTTTACCGCGCTGGTCATGGGCATGCTGATCGCCGCCCTGATCGGTTCGGGCACCCCCGCGGTCATTCTGACCGTGGCGCTGGTCA
>JAYVRP010001088.1:0-2941 GCA_043776215.1 Rhodoferax sp.
TGCCCGTTCGGAGAAATTCATCTCCCGTTCACCCTGAGCCTGTCGAAGGGCCCTTCGACAAGCTCAGGGCGAACGGAGACCGGAGACACAGCCCGAACCGTTTTTGGTTGCCTCGGCGGCTACTGGTTTTCCAGAATCAAATGGCCCACGGCCGTGTTGGACGCGGGTACATGGTAGAAGCGGTGCGCGACGCGCGGCGGTGGGCCACCGGCGATGTCGGCCATCGCACCGCGCGCGATCAGCCACATCACAAGCTCAATGCCTTCCGAGCCGGCCTCGCGCACGTAGTCGATGTGCGGCACGCCGGCCTGGCCGGCCGGGTCGGCAATCAGACGATCAAGGAACGCATTGTCGAACTGCTTGTTGATCAACCCGGCCCGCGCGCCCTGCAACTGGTGGCTCATTCCACCAGTGCCCCAGATCTGGACCTTGAGTGGCGCATCGAACGACTCCACCGCCTTGCGGATGGCCTTTCCAAGTTCGAAGCATCGCCGCCCGGACGGCACCGGGTACTGCACCACGTTGACCGCGAACGGAATCACCGGGCACGGCCAGTGGAAGTCGGACGCCGGAGCTTGCCCGCACATCAGGCTCAGCGGCACGGTGAGGCCATGGTCCACGTCCATCTTGTTGACGATGGTCAAGTCGAAATCCTGCTGGATCACCGACTGCGCGATATGCGCGGCCAGCTCGGGATGCCCCAGCACGACCGGCACCGGGCGCGCGCCATAACCCTCATCGGCGGGCTGGTAGGACGCGGCCGTCCCAATGGCGAAGGTCGGGATGATGTCCAGGCTGAAAGCGGTGGCGTGGTCGTTGTAGACCAGAAAAACAACGTCGGGCGTGTTGTCCCTCATCCACTGCTTCGAAAACTCGTATCCCTTGAACACCGGCTGCCAATAGGGCTCGGTGGTCTTGCCCAGGTCCACCGCAGCGCCGATGGCCGGAACGTGGGAGGTGTATACGCTGGCGGTAATCTTGGCCATATCAGTTTTGAGCTTTCCGTCGTGCCGACCCTTGCGGCTGGTGATGGGCCTGTGCGTCGCCGTCTTCACCGACCACGCGGTTGCCTTCGGCGGAACGTCCCCCGTTGATCATCATGTTGCGGTATTCCTCTTCGGTCATGCCGGTCATGCTGCCGGCCATCTGCTGGAAACTCTTGCCATCGGTGGCGCCGATCTTGGCCAGGAAATAGATATTGCCGCCCAGCGAGATGGCGCGGTTGAGGTCACGCTCCAGCACGGCCTGCTTCTGGTCTTCGGTCATCGGCCACTCGTCGAGGTAGGCCCGCTCGCCGGCCTTGAAGCGCGTGCGGTTGTCGGCCTTCATGAGCGACATGCAGAACTGGTTCAGGTGGTAACCAATGCGGCTCTGCTCGGCATCGAAAATCGTGGTGCCGGGAATATCGAGGTAGGGCTTGTCAAGGGACATGGTATTGACTGGTTGCGGCTCGCATATGCTGCGCGGTTTCTGTTTGCCTTTGCCGGTGAGGGGCCAAATGCTGCCGAATCAAATGCTCCAGTAAAGTTGGGTGGGATTGTCCACCAGCAGCCGACGCTGCAGCTCGGCCGTGTTGGCGATGGACGGGATGAAGTCGACCAGCAGGCCATCGTCGGGCATGTGGTCCTTCAGGTTCGGGTGCGGCCAGTCGGTACCCCACAACACCCGCTCCGGGAAGGTCTCGACCAGCAACTTGGCAAAGGGCACAACGTCCCGGTAGGCATGTTGTTCGCCGTGCAGCGCTTTTGGCCCGCTCAGGGACAAACGCTCGGGGCAACTGACCTTGCTCCACACGTTGGTGTGTTCACGCATCATCTTCAGGAACAAGCCGAACCCGGGACTGTCGACGGGCTGGCTCACGTCCGGGCGGCCCATGTGGTCCACCACCACCGTGGTGGGCAAGGCGGTGAAGAAATCGTACAACTCGGGCAGGTCCTGGGCCTCGAAATACACCACCACATGCCAGCCCAGCGGGGCAATGCGGCCGGCAATTTCCAGCAACACCTCGCGTGGCGTGAAGTCGGCCAATCGCCGGACGAAGTTGAATCGGGTTCCGCGCACACCAGCCGCATGCATGTCCTGCAATTGCGCGTCCGTCACGTTGCGGTTCGCGGTGGCCACGCCGCGCGCCTTGCCATTGGAAGCACGCAGTGCATCGACCAGCGCGCGGTTGTCGCTGCCGTGGCAGGTGGCCTGCACGATCACGTTCCTGTCGAAACCCAGGTGGTCGCGCAAGGCGAACAGCTGATCCTTCGAGGCGTCGCAAGGTGTGTACTTGCGCTCGGGTGCGTACGGAAACTGCGTGCCGGGCCCGAACACATGGCAATGCGCATCCACAGCACCAGCAGGCAGCCTGAAGTGCGGTTTGCTCGGGCCGGTGGTCCAGTCGAGCCAGCCAGGGGTTTTGGTAAATTCCATGCTTGTCAGTCGATGTACTTGAGGCCGGCCTTTTCCAGCGGGCCGCGCATGTTGTACATGTCCAGGCCCAGTACGCCGGCGGCCAGCCTGGCGCGCTTTTCGGACTCATTGGCTTCACGCGCGGCAGCGGCATCCGCCACCTGCCGCGCCAGGGTAGCCGGCACCACGACCACACCATCGTCGTCGGCAATCACCACGTCCCCGGGGTTGACCAGTGTGCCGGCGCACACGACAGGAAGGTTCACCGACCCCAGCGTGGCCTTGATGGTGCCTTTGGCGTGGACCGCCTTGGAGAACACCGGGAAGTTCATTGCGGTGAGATCCTTCACATCCCGCACGCCACCATCGATCACCAGGCCGACGGCGCCACGGGCCCGAAACGAGGTGGCCAACAGGTCGCCAAAAAAACCGTCCGCGTTGTCCGACGTGACCGCCGCCAGCACCACATCGCCCGGCTGCAACTGCTCGGCCGCCACATGCATCATCCAGTTGTCGCCGGGGTGCAGCAGCACCGTCACCGCCG
>JAYVRP010001089.1:0-2939 GCA_043776215.1 Rhodoferax sp.
AAAGCTGCCCCCGGTAGTTCTTGCTGCAATGTGGCCAGTTGCGGCGGCGCGGCTCGGGTGTCGGCCACGGTGACCCGCGCACCCTGGTGCGCGCACCAGCGCGCCATGGCCAGGCCAGACGCACCCAGCCCGAGGACCAGCACGGTGCGGTTCTGGAGTGGGGCGTTCGGGGTGGCGTCGGACATCATGGTCAGCGCAGTTTCAGGGTGGACAGGCCCACCAGGCACAACAGCATGGTGATGATCCAGAACCGGACCACGACCTGCGTTTCTTTCCAGCCGGTCTTTTCGAAATGGTGGTGCAATGGGGCCATTCGGAAGAAGCGGCGACCCTCACCGAACTTGCGCCGTGTGTATTTGAAATACGTCACCTGCACCATCACCGACACCGCTTCGGCTACGAAGACGCCGCCCATGATGGCCAGCACGATCTCCTGGCGCACGATGACCGCGATCGTGCCCAGCGCACCACCCAGCGCCAGCGCACCCACATCCCCCATGAAAACCTGTGCCGGGTGGGTGTTGAACCATAGGAACGCCAGCCCGGCGCCCGCCATGGCCGAGCAGAAGATCAGCAACTCGCCGGAGCCTGGAATGTGGGGGAAGAACAGGTATTTCGAGAACACGGCGCTGCCGGTCACGTAGGCAAACACGCCCAGCGACGAGCCGACCATCACCACCGGCATGATGGCCAGTCCGTCCAGGCCGTCGGTCAAATTGACGGCATTGCTGGTACCCACGATCACCAGGTACGTCAGCACGACGAAGCCCAGTACGCCCAGCGGGTAACTGACCTCCTTGAAGAACGGCAGCAACAGGCCGGCCTTGGGCGGCAGGTTCAGGTCGAAGCCGGATTGCACCCATTTGAAGAAAAGCTCCAGCACGCGCAGGTTGGAGTTTTCGGAAATGCTGAACACGAGGTACAAGGCTGCGATCAGCCCGATCAGCGATTGCCAGAAATATTTCTCGCGCGACCGCATGCCCTCCGGATCCTTGTTGACGACCTTGCGCCAGTCGTCCACCCAACCGATGGCGCCAAAACCAAGGGTCACCACCAGCACGATCCACACAAAGCGGTTGGAGAGGTCGAACCACAACAACGTGGAGATCGCGATACACAGCAAGATCAGTACCCCGCCCATGGTGGGGGTGCCGCTCTTGCTCATGTGTGTCTCCATGCCGTAGCCCCGCACCGGTTGGCCGATCTTGAGTTGCGTCAGCCGCCGGATCACAAAGGGGCCGGCAATCAGGCCGATCAACAGGGACGTCAGGGCCGCCATGACGGCACGAAACGTCAGGTACTGGAACACCCGGAAGTAGCCGAATTCGGGTGACAACGACTGCAACCACTGGGCGAGACTCAGCAGCATCCTGCCCCCGGCGGGTGAGAAACGTGTTTATGCGGCATGGCTCTCTTCACGCAGCTTGGACGCATGGTGTGTGATGGCTTCGACCACCCGCTCCATGCGCATGAAGCGCGAACCCTTCACGAGGACGGACGCCGTGCGGGGAAGTTCGTCGAGCACGGCGGCGATCAACGCCGGCATGTCCTCGAAGTGGCGCCCGCAGGCTGCTGCCCGGGCAGCGGCAGAAGACAAGGCGCCGTGGGTGAACAGGCGCTCGATGCCCAACTGGTGCGCCTGCGCGCCGGCCTGGGCATGGAACATTTCTCCCTGACGGCCGACCTCGCCCATATCACCCAGCACCATCAGGCGCGGAGCCGGCATTGCGGCGAGCAGGTCGAGCGCCGCGGTGACCGAGTCGGGGTTGGCGTTGTAGCTGTCATCGATCAAAGTGACGGTGATCTGGCCCAAGGTGAACTTGATGGCGCGTGAACGTCCGTTGACCGGCTCGAAGGCTTCGAGCCCGCGGACAATGCTTTTGAGAGGGGTCCCCGCCGCCAGCGCACAGGTGGCCGCCGCGAGCGCATTGCGGACGTTGTGCGAGCCCGCGATCCGCAGCGAAAACCGCAGCGGCCCCGCTGGCGTCGAGGCCTGGATGTGCCATGTACCCGCTGACCACAGGGGAGTGGCGGCTAGAACGTCAATGCCTGTCGGGTCGGCGCCGTCTGGCAAGGGCTGAACGGCAAACGTCGAACAGCGACGCGTCCCTGCCAGTGACCGCCACAAACCGGTGAAGACGTCGTCATGCGGGAACACGGCCGTTCCGTCGGGAGGCAGTGCGGTGAGGACCGCCCCGTTTTCATGCGCCACGGCCTGCACCGAGTCCATGAATTCCAGATGTTCGCGCTGGGCGTTATTGACCAGCGCGATGGTCGGGTGCGCCATGGCGGCGAGCTGGGCGATTTCGCCGGGATGGTTCATGCCCAGTTCCAGCGCGGCGATGCGATGGCCCGCGCGCAGGCGCAGCAGGGTCAGCGGCACGCCGATGTCATTGTTGAAGTTGCCTTGCGTCGCCAAGGACGCGCCGGCTTTCCAGGCCCGCAGGATCGAGGCCAGCATCTGGGTGACGGTGGTCTTTCCGTTGGAGCCAGTCACGGCGATCAGCGGCAGATGAAATTGGGCGCGCCACGCGCTGGAAAGCGTGCCCAGTGCCGCCTTGGTGTCGGGCACTTCGAGGCCAGGCAAGCCGGCATCTGCCAGCCCGGCGCCGGGGTGACAGATGCCGGCCACCGCGCCACTGGCCCGTGCCTGTGCGAGGAACTGGTTGGCATCGAGTCGCTCGCCTTTGAGCGCCACGAAAAGGTCACCAGGATGCACACTGCGGGTGTCGGTGTGCACACGTGTGACCTCGACGGACGTGTCGCCCACGGCCACCGCACCGGGTATCCATTGCAGCGCTTGTGCCAGCGTCATCATGCGGCCACCCCCTGCGCCGCTGCCTGCACCGGCCTGACCGCCAGGCCCTTGCGCACCTCGGCTAGGTCGGAGAACGGGAGCCGGACGCCGGCGATCTCCTGGTAGACCTCGTGGCCCTTGC
>JAYVRP010001090.1:0-2939 GCA_043776215.1 Rhodoferax sp.
GCACGGTGCTCGGACTCCCCCAGTCGGGCGCCGACGATCACCGCCGCCACGGCCGGTTGCTCCAGCACCCAGCGCGTCGCCACGTTGGACACCGACACCCCGTGTTTGTGCCCGATCTCTCGGGCCGCCCGCAACACTGCCTGCAGCGCGCCCCAGCCACCAACGGCGTCGATGAAGCGCCGGTATTTCATCTTGCTCCAGTCGGCCACTTCTGCGGGTTCACTGGCACCGAGCCAGCGCTCGCTCAGGAAGCCCCCGCCCAGCACGCCGTAGGTCAGCAGGCGCACACCGTGCGCCAGGCACAGCTCGGACATGCCCTCGGTCGCGCGCCGGTCCAGCAGCGACATGCAGACCTGGTTGCTCGCAATCGGAATGCCTTCTCCGAGCAGCAAGCGCAGATGCGCGGTGTCGAAATTGGCCAGCCCCAGATGCCGGATCAGGCCTTCTTCACGCAGCCGCGCCAGCTCCTGCATGGCGTCGATGTAGCCCGGGTGCTCGAAGGTCCACCAGTGGAATTGCAGCAGGTCGATGCAGGAGGCCTGCATCCGGTCGAGTGAACGCTGCACACTCTCACGCACCAGGGCCGCCGTCATCGGGCCGGGTGGCGGGCACCATTTGGTAAAGGCACGCACGCCATGCCCGGCCCCGGACGCGATCAAGGTGCCGGTGATCACTTCGGCCGACCCATAGTGGTCGGCCATGTCGAAGGTGTCGAAACCGGCGGCCGCATACTCGGCCATGGCCGCCGCACCGCGCACCGGGTCGAGCAGCGCGCCGCCACGCTCCATGTCGGCCACCTGCCACAGGCCGGTGACGATACGCGCGATCTCCAGCCCGGGGGCCAGCAGTGTCCGCTCGGGCTTCAGGCCTGCGGCCACCGGGGCCCCGCCACTCACTTGGGAATGCGGGCCTGGATGGCCTGCACCTCCTCGGTGGACATCTGGCCGACCGTCACCACTTCGCCGTTGGTGATGCGCCAGGTCCGGAACGGGCCCGTGATGTCGCCGTTGCGGTCAAACTGCACCGCACCAATCACGCCCACATAGCGCACCGGCTTCTTGTCGCGGATCAGCTGCAGCGCACGCGCAAAGCCCTGGGGCCCGGCATTCACCACCTCGCCGCCGGGCTCGGTGACCTTGCGGATCGAATCACGGATGGCGGCTGCCTCGAACTTGCCGGCATGGGCAATGGCCAGGCCCAGGATCGCGCCTGCATCAAAGGCACGGTCGGCCGCCGGTGCACCCGCGTCGAAGCCGCCGCTCATGGCCGGGTAGGCCTTGGCAAAGTATTCGGTGGACGGTGTGGTGGTGCTGCCCGACGACGTGCCGAATGCGTTGGTCAGAAACTGCGGGCCCACACCCTTGATGAAGTCGGCCGCGTTCATGCCGTCGTTGAGCAGGAAGCGCTGCGGCCCGCCCTGCTGGATCCAGGTGCGCACGATGGTCGTGCCGTCGCCCGGATAACCGATGAAATACAGCGCCGGCGGGTCGCCCTTGAGTGCGTTGGTGACTTCGGCGTTGTAGGACGGCTGCGCCGGGTTGTACGGCGTGATGCTGGTGATCTTTCCACCCATGGCTTCATACGCACGGCGAAACTCGGCCAGCATGTTGACACCGAAATCGTTGTTCACATGGATGATGGTCAGCGCGCGCATCCCCTGGTCGAGCGCGTACTTGGCGGCGGCCGTGCCCTGCAGCGCATCACTGGTGATGGTGCGGAAGAACCAGCCGTTGGTCTTGCCTTCGACCGCCATCCGGGTAAGTGTGGGCGAGGACGATGCGGGCGAGATCTGCACCACACCGGCGGGGCCGGTCACCGACGTCACGATAGGGATGGAGACCGAGCTGATGATGCCGCCGATGATGGCGGGCACCTTCTTCAGGTCCACCAGCTGGCGTGCCTGGTCGACCGCCACCGAACCCTGGCTCTGCGCATCACGCAGGTCAAAACCAAGCTTGCAGCCGGCAATGCCTTGCGCGCCAGCGGCACTGTTGAGCTCATTAAAAGCCAGCTCGACCGACTTGCCTGCCGCCTGGCCGAAGCGCCCGGCGGCACCGGTCAGCGAGACGACCATGCCGACGGTGTGGGTGCAGGCCGGTGATTGCGCCGAGGCGGACAGGGGTGCCAGAGCGGCAAGCACCGCCAGGGCGGTGGAAGACAACAAGATGCGCATGTTCAGGAATCTCCAGTTGGTTGGTTGGTTGGAATGGATTTCAGGACTTGTTGAGGTCGTATTTCATGATGCGACCATGCGGGCCTGCCTTGTCGCGCTCAAGAGTGTAGGTGTCGCCGGTGGGCCCCGGATGCCGGGACAGAATTCCAGCCAGCAAGGCATGGTCTTCGGTGTCGAGCCGCAGCCGGAACACGCCCAGCGTATCGTCCAGGCGGTTCGCATACCGCGCGCCGACAATGGCCGCACCCACGCCAGGCTGGTCGAGCACCCAGCGTGTGGCCACCGTGGCGATGCTGGCGCCGTGCCGCTCGCCAATCTGCTGCAGGGCGCGCAGCAGTTGCTGGAAAACGGCCCAACCACCAAACTCGTCAATGACCAGCTTGTACTTGATGAGAGAGCGGTTGGTCAGGCCGGTGACGGGCTCCGGCGCACCCAGCCACTGCTCCGAGAAAAAGCCGCCTGCGAGTGTGCCGTAACACAGCAGCTTGATGCCGCGCGCGGCACACACTGCGGCCAGTGCCACCTGCGGGCGCCGGTCCAGCAGCGAATACTGCACCTGCATGCTCACCAGTGGCACACTTGCATCGAGCATGGCCGCCGTGTGTGGGGTGTCGAAATTGGTGCCTCCCAGGTTGGCGATCAGGCCCTCGCGGCGCAGGTCCGTGAGTGCCAGTGCGGCTTCCACAAATCGTGGCACGGCGTAGTCCCACCAATGAAACTGCACCAGGTCCAGCCGCTCCAGGCGCAGCCGCGTCAGGGAGCGCTC
>JAYVRP010001091.1:0-2932 GCA_043776215.1 Rhodoferax sp.
GCCGCATCGTAAGCCGCCGCCGCCACCGACGCCATGGCGCGGCAACCCTCGGTGTAGGCACGCATGGTCATCAGCATGCGTTTCACGTCCGGGTGGTGGATGATCGGTGCGCTGGCCTGGATGGAGCCGTCCACCGGACGGCTCTGTATGCGGTCCCGGGCGAAGTCCACAGCCTTCTGATAGGCTCGCTGCGCGATCGCGATGCCCTGCACACCGACTGCGTAACGCGCCGCATTCATCATGATGAACATGGTTTCGAGGCCGCGGTTTTCCTGGCCCACGATATAGCCCACGGCGCCGCCGTGGTCACCATACTGCAACACGGCAGTGGGTGAGGCCTTGATACCCATCTTGTGCTCGATGCTGACGCAGTGCACATCGTTGCGCGCGCCGCAGGTGCCGTCCGCATGGACCATGAACTTGGGCACCACGAACAGGCTGATGCCCTTCACGCCCTCGGGTGCACCCACCACGCGCGCCAACACCAGGTGCACGATGTTTTCGGCCATGTCGTGTTCACCATAGGTGATGAAGATCTTGGTGCCGAAGATCTTGTAGGTTCCGTCGGGTTGTGGCTCGGCGCGGGTGCGCACCATGGCCAGGTCGGAACCGGCCTGCGACTCGGTCAGGTTCATGGTGCCGGTCCACTTGCCGCTGACCAGGTTTTCGAGGTAGGTGGCCTTGAGTTCGTCCGAGCCGGCCGTCAGCAGGGCCTCGATGGCGCCATCGGTGAGTAATGGGCACAACGCAAAACTCATGTTGGCGCTGTTGACCATCTCGATACAGGCGGCACCAATGGTCTTGGGCAGACCTTGCCCGCCGAACTCCGGCGGGTGCTGCAAACCTTGCCAGCCGCCTTCGGCAAACTGCGCAAACGCCTGCTTGAAACCCGGCGTGGTGGTGACCTGCCCGTCCTTCCACGACGACGGATTCCTGTCGCCCTCCCAGTTCAGGGGCCCGAGCACAGCCTTATTGAACTTGGCGGCTTCCTCAAGCACGGCTTGCGCCGTGTCGAAGCCGGCGTCCTCGAAGCCGGGCATTTGTGCCACCTGGTCAATGTTGGCCAGATAGCGGATGTCAAACAACATGTCCTTGATCGGCGCGACGTAACTCATGGGAACCTCCAGATACGAAAAAGCCGTTCTTCCTGACCTGGGGATCCAGGGAGAACGGCCAGGCAAACAGGCATCACGTCGCCATCCAACCGGCGACACTGAAAAGGCAAAAACCAGGCTACAAGGCAGCGACCAATTGTGGTACGGCGACGAACAGGTCGGCCTCTAATCCGTAATCTGCCACGCTGAAGATCGGTGCCTCGGCATCCTTGTTGATGGCCACGATCACCTTGCTGTCCTTCATGCCCGCCAGATGCTGGATGGCCCCGCTGATACCGCAAGCCACGTACAGCTGCGGCGCCACGATCTTGCCGGTTTGGCCGACCTGCCAGTCGTTGGGGGCATAACCGGCATCAACCGCGGCGCGGGATGCACCCATGGCCGCTCCCAGCTTGTCGGCCAGGGGCGTCATGATTTCGGCAAATTTTTCGGCACTGCCCAGCGCGCGACCACCACTCACAACGATCTTGGCAGCGGTCAGTTCCGGCCGGTCGTTGCGGGCGATTTCGCTGCCGAGAAAGGTCACCTGGGCACTGGCCGCCACGGCTGCAATTACTTCCACGGTTGCGGACCCGCCACCCGCAGCCGCCGGGTCGAAACCGGTGGTGCGCACCGTCACCACCTTGATCGCATCCAGGCTCTGCACGGTGGCAATCGCATTGCCGGCGTAGATGGGGCGCTCGAAAGTATCGGGGCTATCGACCTTGGTGATGTCGGAAATCTGGCCGACGTCGAGTTTGGCCGCCACACGCGGGGCGATGTTCTTGCCCGAGGCAGTCGCGACAAAAAGGATGTGGGAATAGGCCGATGCGATCGACAGCACCTGCGCAGACACGTTCTCGGCCAGGCCATGCGCAAAACCTGCGTCATCGGCATGCAGCACCTTGGATACGCCGGTGATCAATGCGGCGGCGGCAGCCGCAGCGCCGGCATTGGCACCTGCCACCAGCACATGCACATCGCCGCCGCATTGCAGGGCGGCCGTCACGGTATTGAGCGTGCCACCCTTGATCGTGGCGTTGTCGTGCTCGGCAATTACGAGGGAAGTCATGTCAGATCACCTTTGCTTCGTTCTTGAGTTTGTCAACCAGTGCGGCTACATCGGCGACCTTGACACCGGCGCTGCGTTGTGGGGGCTCTTTCACCTTGAGCGTCTTCAGGTGGGCTTTCACATCCACACCGAGGTCGGCGGGCTTGAACACGTCCATCTGCTTCTTCTTGGCCTTCATGATGTTGGGCAGCGTCACGTAACGCGGCTCGTTCAGGCGCAGGTCCGTGGTGATGATGGCCGGCAGCGTCAGGGAGATGGTCTCCGAACCGCCGTCCACTTCCCGCGTGGCGCGGGCATGGCCATCGACGATTTCCAGCTTGCTGGCGAAGGTCGCCTGTGGAAGGTCACACAGGGCTGCCAGCATCTGCCCGGTCTGGTTGCAGTCGTCATCGATGGCTTGCTTGCCCAGGATCACCAGGCCGGGCTGCTCCTTCTCGACCAGCGCCTTGAGCAGCTTGGCCACTGCAAGTGGCTGCAGCTCTTCGTTGGTTTCCACCAGGATGGCGCGGTCGGCGCCGATGGCCATCGCGGTGCGCAGCGTTTCCTGGCACTGGATGACGCCGCAGGATACTGCGATCACCTCGGTGGCCGCGCCCTTTTCGCGCAAGCGGACTGCCTCTTCAATGGCAATCTCGTCAAACGGGTTCATGCTCATCTTGACGTTGGCAATGTCCACACCGCTTCCATCGGATTTGACGCGCACTTTCACGTTGTAGTCCACCACACGTTTTACAGGTACCAGGACCTTCATTACAGAGACTCCATT
>JAYVRP010001092.1:0-2930 GCA_043776215.1 Rhodoferax sp.
TTGCGCAGGTACTCCAGCACACTGGTGTCGCCGAACGACAACCAGGACACGTTACCGATCAAACGCCATTGCGGCGCGATGTCGGCGTCCGCACCCAGCCCGACCAGCACCAGGCCCGGGTTCACGAAATTCGACTGCCCCTGGTCTTTCGACGAACGCAGGCTGGGCAAGACGCCATTGCGCCCGGACAAGGCCACGCCGCCGCCGCCCACCAGCGGAATCGCCTGGCGGATCCAGAAACTGGTGTCGGCGCCAGCGATCTGCGGGTTCTCCATGATGGCGTCGAAGCCGGTCGAGCGGCCATCGAAAGGATCCTTGTCGGCACTGGCGACCAGGCCCGTGGCGCGCACCCGCAGCCAGTCGAAGTCGCGCGACAACTCGGCCGCCGCGAAACCGGCCGCGATGCGTTGCTTGCGTTGCGCGATCGGGTCGTAACTGGCACTGCCCAGCGCCAGGTAAGCGGAGGACGTGAGGTTCCAGCGCTCGAAGTGACCGTCACCGTTCAAACCAAAATAGGCCACGTCGTAGTTGTGGGGCCGCACGTCACCCACCACGGCAGGGCGGGCCTGGAAACCATTGCGGTCGTACAAATCACGCTGGCTGCCTTCGCGATTCAGGTTGTAGAGTACGGTCGCTTGCGTGGTGTGCCCCTGCACCGGCCAATCCTGGCGAAACGCGTTGGCCACGAACGTGTCGTCGGCCCGCCAGCGCCGCAGGATGTCGTTGAGGCCCGAGTTGGTGTCCTTCTCGAGCCGGCGCAACCAGGCCAGGTTGGTTTGCCACTGGTTGTTGTCGCGGTTGCCGAACAGGCGCACGGCCAGGGCCGAATCGTTGAAAACGAAGCCCCGGAAGTCCGAGATGAACGGCTGGATGCCGACCCGCACCGATTCGAAATCGAAACGGTCCGACAGGTTGCGCAAATGCACGTCGGCAAAGGCCTCCTGCACACCAAAATGGCGGTCGGTGCGGGTCACGCCACGCTGCGGGTTGATGTTGAGTGCGCGCACCTCGGACAGCCGCACATGGTTGACGTTGAAGGCGCCGGCAAACTTGAATTCGTAGTCCGGCGGCTTGAAGGTGGTGTTGCCCTTGATGACCGACGCGCTGAGGATCACCGTCTGCACCAGCGCGGTCTGGCTGGTGCCACCAAATACACCGTTGGAGCCGGGGCGCCGGCTCGATTGCGCGCCCACCGGTATCGGCAGCAGGCGCGTCTCGTACAGCGTATCGGACACGGCGCCCAGGTTGAGAAACCAGTCCGGCCCCCAGCCGTTGAACTTCTGGTACGGCTTGTCACCCTTGAGGGTGTTGGAGTTGTAGGGGTCCCACCACTGGTCTTTCTGGCCCAGGCTCTCCATGATGCGCCAGCGGTCCGGCACCGACAGGCTGGTGCGTGGATCGAGCCTGCCGGGGGCGGGCACCTGTTGGGGGTCGATGTCGGGCAAGGGGTACTTGAGCGGCTCGGTCTGGGCGCGTCGCAACTCGATGCCTTGCGCAGCGTCCCCGGCAGCCGCCGGTGTCTGCGCAGTGGCCGGCGCCAGCGCCGCTGCGGCCACCACTGCCACCACCAGTTGAGCCGCGATGCGGCTGGACCGCCTCACAAACCGGCGCATACGTTTTGCTCGCTGCTGTTGTTGAATGGTGTCTGCGGACACTGCACATAACGCAATTGGCCACCGCCGAGGGTGATCCGATCGGCGCGCAGGGCCGCGGGTGCGTGCCCGAAGCCTGATGCGAGGATGGCCGCGGCCTGGCTGACACCGAGAAATCCGATCATGTCGTCCTGGTCCACACCATCACCGGAGACACCGATGCCCCCCACGAGCTGTGGCACGCCCCCCACGGTGCGGTAGATCGGAAAGCCGCCAGGAAATATTTGCAGGCCGTTCCTGAGCCTGGGCAGGCCGGTGCAACCGGTCGCCAGACTGCCGCCGGCCGCTGCCACGATGGCGTCATGGCTCAGGTCGAGTTGTAATCCGGTGCTGAAGGGGCTCCACTGCGCATAGGGCTTGGACAACGGCCCGTTGCCGGTGGCGGATACGCCATCGGGAAAGAAAGGCCGCGCCAGGCTCCCGATGGTCCGCGCGCTGTAGGCCGTGCCATTGGCCAATGCCGCCGGATCACCAACAAAGTTGCGCAGCGCGGTGACGTAGGCGGTGATGCCCGAAGTGGCGGCTGGCGCCAGGTAGTTGGCGCTGGGCAAGGCCTGCAATTCCGCGGCCGCCACTGGGTTCGAGAAATACGCGGCGCTGCGCGCCTTTTGCAGCGCCACATCGGTCCCGAATACCGGTGCGTCGGGCGTACGCACCAGGCCCAGCACCACACCGTTGCTGTCGACCACGCTGATGGTGACCTGGGCCGGCTGGCCCGAGGGCTGCCGGATCTGGGCCCGCGTACGGCTGGCCACTGCGAGCGCGGAGCGCAGGGTTTGCTGCACCTCGGCGGCGGTCAGCCCGGCATCGGTACCGGCCTGCACCGGGTACAGGCTGCTGTTGGCACCGTCCACCAGCACATAGGCGCCCAGGTCAGCGAAAACCCCGATGTCGCGGCGAATGCCCGACGCCGCCACACCCAGCGCAGTGCCGGCGCGCACAACGCCCGGGAAATACCCCGCCACAGGCACCAATGCCCCCGGCAACCCGGCCAGTGCAACCGGGGCCACATCGAAATCGGCGGTGTCGGAATACCGCAGCGAACGACCGTCCGCCGTGATGCGGTTGGCCCGGATACCCACCGGTGCCGTGAAACCAGAACTGCCGGCAACCGCCAGAATCTCGTCGATGTTGGCGTCCAGGTCGGAGATATCCAGATCGAGGCCGTAGACAGCGTCGGCCATCACCCCGATGCCACCGACCACGCGCCCATTCTTGTACAGCGGCATGCCTCCCGGGTCGGCCGAGAGGCCCAGCGGAGAACGCTTCGGGCCCAGC
>JAYVRP010001093.1:0-2929 GCA_043776215.1 Rhodoferax sp.
CCCACGGACGCGCAGCGCGACGCACTGGTGAGCGACATCCTGGCCAGCCTGAAGACGGTCTGCGAGCGCCGCCAGGTGCGTTTCTCGCTTGAAGAGACCTTGCGCGCGGCAGCAGCCCCCAGTCACCCCGCCTGGCAAGCCCGCTGGGAACGCGCCGTGGCCGCCCTCGGCATACCCGTGCATCACATGCCCAGCGGCGCCGGCCACGACGGCATGAAGCTGCATGAAGTGATGCCGCAGGCCATGTTGTTCATGCGCGGGCAGAACTCCGGCATCAGCCACAACCCGCTCGAATCGACCACCAGCGCCGACATACAGCTGGCTATCGACGCCTTTTCCCACCTGCTCCACCAACTGGCCGACTCCGGCCCAAACCCATGACACCCTACGCCCAACTCGACGCCTGGATCGACGCCCATTTCGACGAACAGGTGCGTTTCCTGCAGGAACTGATCCGCGTGCCCACCGACACCCCTCCAGGCAACAACGCCCCGCATGCCGAGCGCACCGCTGCCCTGTTGCACGATCTCGGCATGGAGGCGGAAAGTTACCCGGTTCCGCCAGCCGAAGTGCGTGCCTGCGGTCTGGAGTCGATCACCAACCTGGTGGTGCGGCGCAAGTACGGCGCGGGTCGCACCATCCTGCTAAATGCGCATGGCGATGTCGTACCGCCTGGCGAAGGCTGGACCAGGAACCCCTACGGCGGCGAGATCGAGAACGGCAGAATCTTCGGCCGCGCGGCAGCGGTCAGCAAGTGCGATTTCTCCACCTACACTTTTGCCGTGCGGGCCCTGGAAGCCGTCGCGAACCCAGGCAAGGGCAGCGTGGAGTTGTTGTTCACCTACGACGAAGAGTTCGGCGGCGAGGTCGGCCCGGCTTGGTTGCTCAAGCACAAGATCATCCACCCCGACCTGATGATCGCGGCCGGTTTCAGCTACCAGGTCATCACCGCCCACAACGGCTGCCTGCAAATGGAGGTGACGGTGCACGGCAAGATGGCGCACGCGGCCATCCCGGCCTCGGGCGTGGACGCCATGCAGGCGGCAGTGGCGATTCTGAATGCGCTGTACGCGCAGAACACGCTTTACCAGTCGATCACCTCCGACGTCGAGGGCATCACCCACCCGTACCTCAACGTGGGCATGATCGAAGGTGGCACCAACACCAATGTGGTGCCCGGGCGCGTCACCTTCAAGTTCGACCGGCGCATGATCCCCGAGGAGAACCCGGCCGAGGTCGAAGCCACCCTGCGCAAGATCATCCAGGACAACGCCGCCGCGCGTCCCGGCATCACGGTTGATGTCAAACGCATCCTATTGGCCAATTCGATGCAACCCTTGCCCGGCAACCAGCCGCTGGTCCAGGCGATCCAGAAACATGGCGAGCAGGTCTTCGGCGAAAAAATCCCCGCGCTGGGCACGCCGCTGTACACCGATGTCCGGCTGTTCTGCGAAGCCGGCATACCGGGGGTGATTTACGGCGCCGGCCCCCGCACCGTGCTGGAGTCGCATGCCAAACGCGCCGATGAGCGGCTGGAAGTCGAAGACCTGCGTCGGGCCACCAAGGTGATTGCGCGCGCGCTGCACGACCTGCTGCAGTAAACCGCGGCCGGGCCAACCACCACCACCACCAAAAACAACAACAAGGCGAGACAAGCTGTGACCATCCACACCAGTACCCACCCCGTCGACGAACATCTGCCCAACGCCCGGCTGTTTACCCTTGGCCTGCAACACGTGCTGGTCATGTATGCGGGTGCGGTGGCAGTGCCGCTGATCATCGGGCGTGCGCTCAAGCTCAGCCCGGAGCAGGTGGCGATGTTGATATCGGCCGACCTGTTTTGCTGCGGCATCGTGACACTTATCCAGTCGCTCGGCGCCACCCAGTGGTTCGGCATCCGCCTGCCGGTCATGATGGGCGTGTCGTTCGCGTCGGTCGCGCCCATGGTGGCCATGGCCAACGCCACACCCGGGGCGGCCGGAGCGCAGATCATCTTCGGGTCGATCATCGGCGCGGGAATCGTGTCGGTGCTGCTGGCGCCGGTGATGAGCCGCATGCTGCGCTTCTTTCCGCCGGTGGTGACCGGCACCATCATCGCCGTGATCGGCATCAGCCTGATGCGCATCGGCATCAACTGGATTTTCGGCAATCCGTTCGGGCCTACGGCACCGAGCATGGTCCACCCCGACCACGCGAAGTGGCTCACCGAGGTCGGCTCCATGGCCAACGCCGCAGTGTCACCGGCGGCGGGCGCCAGTGCACCGCTGGCGGGCGTGGTACCCGCCATTCCCAAGGGCATGGCCATTGTGGGCTCGGTGCCCAACCCGCGCTACGCGCCGCTGGACGGCATCGCCGTGGCCGCCGTGGTGCTGGTGTCGATCCTGCTGATTGCCAAATATGCGCGCGGTTTCATCAGCAACATCTCGGTGCTGCTGGGCATCACCGTCGGCGCCGTCGTGGCCACCGCGATGGGCATGATGAGTTTCGACAAGGTGACCAAGGCAGACTGGATCGACATCGTGATGCCGTTCCAGTTTGGCACGCCAGTGTTCGACCCGGTCCTGATCCTGACCATGACCCTGGTGATGATCGTCGTGATGATCGAGTCCACCGGCATGTTCCTCGCGCTGGGCGAGATGACCGAGCGCAGGATCGACCAGGCCGACCTGACGCGCGGCCTGCGCGCCGACGGTCTGGGCACGTTGATCGGCGGCATCTTCAACACCTTCCCGTACACCAGCTTCTCGCAAAACGTCGGCCTGGTCGGCGTAACCGGAGTCAAGAGCCGCTTCGTGTGTGTGGCGGGGGGCCTGATCATGATCGTGCTCGGCCTGGTACCCAAGATGGCCGCGCTGGTCGAGAGCCTGCCCACCGTGGTGCTGGGCGGCGCCGGCCTGGTGATGTTCGGCATGGTGGCGGCCACCGGCAT
>JAYVRP010001094.1:0-2926 GCA_043776215.1 Rhodoferax sp.
CGGTGGACAACATGTACAGCGGCTTGTCGCGGTGTTCGGACAGCGACAGCCCTTCGAGCAGCGGCCCCAGCAGCGTGTCGTCAAAGTCGGCATAACGCGCGCGCAGCGACGCAAAGTACGCCATCGCGGTGATCTGGTCGAAAGCGTCGGACCGCGGTTCGGCCAGGAACACCTGTCGTCGGTAAGCTTCGGGCTGCGTGGTCAGAGCAACCCCGTGAATCGCAATGTGCCCCGACTGCGCGGGCAGCGTACCGGCCAGCAAACGCAGCAAACTCGTCTTGCCACTGCCTTCACCACCCTGCACCAGGGTCACACCGGGCACAAACCGCCAGGACCAGGCCGTGAACAGGCTACGCCCGCCTGCAGCAAAACACAGGCCATCCACCTGCAGCACGGCATCGGGCTCGGTGCCTGCATGCTGCGTCAAGGCCATGGGTGCAGGACTCAGCCGGCCACCGGCGGCCGGCTGCGCCGGGCTTGCTCCAGCGTACGGGCAGCGGCCTGGGGCTCCAGGCCATACATGTCGGCAAAGGCCTCCACGGTCTGCCCGCTGGCGTCAAAAGCGCGCAACAGGGCTTCGCCTTTCGCGGCGCGTTCACCGGATTCGGCCAGGGCTTCGTCCAGCAGCGCGTTGGCACTGTCATCACGACTGCGCACCAACTCGGTGTAGGCGTCGCGCGACAGTCCGGAGGTTTCGAACGCCTGCACAATCCGCTTGCGCAATTTGGGCCGAAGGTCTTCGGCGGAGCGGCCCTGGCGGCGGCGAAATACTTCGAGCAAGGCGTGGTGCACATGTTCGGGGGCCATGGCTTCGACCGGTTGGCCAGTCAGATCGTGCCGTTGCTGGCCAATGGCCACCGCCGTCAGGTAGCGTGTGGAGCGCGTGTGCAGCGACAAGGCGGCCTTGAGCGCCTCGCGCTCGAAGGCATCGGGGTGGGTGGCCAGCAGGTCCTGAAAAATGCCGCGCTTGAGCGGCAGGAAAACGGCGCCAAAAAGCGCGGGGTACAACGCAGCCAGCTTTTCCAGGACCGGGAATACATCGGGTTTGGGTGGGCGGGCAGGGGCTGGCGATGGGGCCGGGGGTGATTCGGCGGCAGGAATATCAGGGATGGCTTGGGGAAGCGCTTCGGGGAGGGTGTCGTTCATAGGGCTCCGATTTTAGGTGGCTGCGAAACGCCGCCAGACACACGCCACCAGGCCGGCAGCAGCTTGCGGTACCGATGCTCGAGGTAACGGTCATCGAGCAGGACCACGCACCCGGTATCGGTGTCGGTGCGAATCACCCTCCCCGCCGCTTGCACCACCTTCTGGATTCCCGGAAAAACATAGGTGTAATCGTGCCCGCGACCAAAACGTTCCTGCATGCGCTGGCAGATGGCCGCGTTCACCAGGTCGAACTGCGGCAAACCCAGTGTGGCCACAAAGGCACCGATCAGGCGTTTGCCGGGCAGGTCGACGCCTTCGCCGAAAACCCCACCCAGCACTGCAAAACCGATGCCCCGGCCCTGTGTGTCGAAGCGGCGCAGGAAAGCCTGGCGGTCGGGTTCCAGCATCTGGCGCTGCTGCGACCAGACAGGAATGGTCGGCGCGTGCAACTGCAGCGCGCCTTGCGCCATCTCCAGGTACTCGAAGCTGCTGAAGAACGCCAGGTAGTTGCCTGGCTGCAGCGTGAATTGGCGGGTGATGGTTTCCACCAGGGCATGCAGGGACGCGGCGCGGTCGTCGCGGCGTGTGGAGATGGGCTCCACCCGCACCGAGAGTTGGTCCGGATTAAACGGGGACGGGATGTCCATCATCTGCGCGCTGTCTGGCAGCCCCAGCAGGTCGATGTAGTAGTCCAGTGGGTGCAAGGTGGCCGAAAACAGCACCATGGCATCGGCGGCGCGAATACGTGGCGCAATGAAATGGGCCGGCACCACGTTGCGCAGCACCAGGCGGCCCAGCGTGCCATCGGGGATGTCCCATTCACACATGGAGTGCGCGCCAAACTCATCGGCCAGCGCGGCGAAACCCAGCGTGCGAAAGTAGAACGGCAACAAGGCTGTGGGCGCATCGGCCGGGTGATCGTGGAGGTGCTCGCTCACTGCGCTGTTGAACTTCTGCAGGGCACGCAGCCAGTCCTCGGGCAAGTGGTCGAGCAGGCGCCAGCTGATCGCCGCAGCCGCGCCAGTGGGGGCCGCGCCAGCCAGCTCCCACTGGTTCAGCAACTCCTCCAGGCGCCAGCGCACACGCGCCGGAACGTGTGGCCGCGCGGCCAGTGTTTCGGTGTGTGTGAGTTCGGCGCTGTACATGGCGCCCGCGCGGGCCACCAGGTTGTGCGCCTCGTCCACCAGCACCGCCACGCGCCAGGCCGAGTCGATGGTGTGGGCGTACAGCATGGCGCTGCGGTCAAAGTAGTAGTTGTAGTCGCCCACCACCACGTCGCTCCAGCGCACCATTTCGTGCCCCAGGTAGTAGGGGCAGATGCCATGCGCCAGCGCGATGTTGCGCAGGCCTGCCTGGTCGAGCCAGCCGTGTTCGGCGGCAGCCTGCCGGGCCGCAGGAAGCCGGTCATAGAACCCCTGCGCCAGCGGACACGACTGGCCGTGGCAGGCCTTGTCCTTGTGTTCGCAGGACTTGTCTTTGGCGACCAGCTCGAGCACACGCAGCGGCAAGCGTCGCCCCGGCAAAACACCCGCGCGCAGCATGTCCAGCGCCTCCAGGGCGACCGATCGCCCGGGCGTCTTGGCGGTCAGGAAGAACAACTTGTCGACCGCCCGCTCCGGCATGGCGCGCAAGGCCGGGAACACGGTGCCCATCGTCTTGCCAATGCCCGTGGGTGCTTGCACCAGCAGGGGCCGCGATTGCATGCAGGCGCGGTAGACACCGGCCGCCATGTCGCGCTGGCCCGCGCGAAACGGCTTCTGCGGAAACTCCAGTGTGGCCA
>JAYVRP010001095.1:0-2920 GCA_043776215.1 Rhodoferax sp.
GGGTCGAGTTGTGCATTGATGGTGTGCAGGTGCTCCGCCAGCGAGGTTTCCAGCGTCTTACGCGCTGCGGCGTCGGTGCAGGCTGCCTTTGCTTCAGGGTTGAGCATGACAATACCCAGTGGCTGTCCCAGGTTGGCTCCGGTGACAACGCAGGCCTCAACGGCATCGTGCATGCCAAGTTTGTCTTCGATCGGCGCCGGCGCCACATATTTGCCCTTGCTGGTCTTGAACAGGTCCTTGACGCGGCCGGTGATGCGCAACTCGCTCTGGGCATCGATTTGACCCTTGTCGCCGGTGTGCAGCCAGCCATCGTCCGTGAAGCAGTCACGCGTCAGGACCGGCTCCTTGTAGTAACCCAGCATCATGCCCTCGCTGCGCATCTGGATTTCCCCGCTGACCGGGTCGATACGCGCTTGCACCTGGTCGTACGGGGGGCCTACGCTACCGGTCTGGTCGGTGCCGGGCATCGTCAGGTGGGAAACGGCGAGGTTTTCGGTCATGCCGTAACCTTCGTTGACGGGCAGGCCAAGCCGGCGGTACCACTGCAACAACGCGACCGGCATCGGCGCGGCGCCGCCGGCGGCAATGTGGCACTGGTCCAGCCCCAACGCCTTGAGCACCTTGCGCCGCACCAGTCTGCCAATAATGGGCAGCGACAGCAGCAATTGGAGCTTGGCCGGCGGCAGCTTGTGGTGCACGCCCTGCTGGAACTTGACCCATAACCGGGGCACCGAGAAAAAGACGGTCGGTCGTGCCCGCTGCACGTCAGCAGTGAACGTGTCGAGCGAGTCGGCAAAATAGACATGCATGCCAGTGTGCAGCCAGCCATGTTCGACCAGCACACGTTCCACCACGTGCGCCAGAGGCAGGTAGGACAACATGCGGTCCTCCATCGTCATCGGAATGCGTTTGAGGCCGGTTTCCAGTGCCCAGGCGAAATTCCCGAAGCTGTGCATGACGCCCTTGGGCATGCCGGTGGTGCCCGAGGTGTAGATCAGCGTTGCCAGCTCGTCGGCGCCTCGCACGGGTGAACCCTTGATCGGCTTGTTGCGCGCGCACAGGGCGTCCCAGCCCTCGCAGCTCTGGCGCACGTCGGCCGGCGACAGCGGGTAGCTGATGCAGGGCAGGTCGCGCGGCACGCCGGGTTTCATGCCTTCCCAGCCATCGAGCTTTCCGATGAAACAGGCCTTCGCCTCGCTGTGGCGCAGGATCTGTCCCACGGTGGCCGGAGCCAGCGTGGGGTAGAGCGGCACCGAAACGTAACCCGCCATCCAGATGGCCAGGTCGCTCATCAACCACCAGGCGCAGTTCTTGGACAGGATGGCCACCTTGGACCCGGGCTCCCAGCCCTGGGCCTGCAGGTGCGCGGCCATGCGGCGCACCTGGTCGGCCACATCGGCCCAACAGAAATCCTTGACGCTTCCGTCACCCATTGGCTGGGTCAGTGCGATGCGCTCCGCTTGCGTTTTCTGCAGATGGTAGAGGCGCTGCAGCGCCAGGCTGGATGAGGAAGTTTTTCCCATGTTGAACTCGCTCTGGTTGGGGACGTGGCGCACGCTTGTCAATTCCTGCCGGCGCTTTCCGCAAGCCCGCCGACGCGATTGGCAGCGACATGCAGATACTAGCCGTCCGTGGGTTCCACGCGTTGCGCTGCGTCAACAGGCTGTCATGGAGTACCCGGCTGCCCGGGGCTGGAGGTTATATGCAAATTCACTATAATTTCGCGGAATTGCAAATACATTGCATGGAACGTTTCATGATTGCCCGCGACATCTCCCCCGCATTGCTGCAGGCCGCCCGGCAATATCCTGTCGTGACGCTCACGGGGCCACGCCAGAGCGGCAAGACCACCTTGTGCCGGGCGCTGTTTCCGCATCTGCCTTGCCTGTCGCTGGAAGACCCGGACACCCGGCGCTTTGCCGCTGAAGACCCGCGAGGATTTCTGGCCCAACACAGTGGCGGCGCCGTGCTGGACGAATTCCAGCGCGTGCCCGAGTTGCCCTCCTACCTGCAAAGCGTGGTGGACCAGGATGCACAACCCGGGCGCTTCATTCTCACCGGTAGCCAGCAGTTTGAGTTGATGCCGCAGGTCAGCCAGTCATTGGCCGGACGAACGGCGGTGTTGCGCTTGCTGCCCTTGTCGATGCGGGAACTGGCGCGCCCCAACCAGCGCTGGGTGCCCGGCATGGCCCAGACCTTGCTCACGGGCTTCTACCCGCGGATCCACGACCGCGGCTTGAATCCTTCGCAGGCTTTGGGAGACTATTTCGCGACCTACGTGGAGCGCGACGTGCGCCAACTCATCGCCGTGCACGATCTACAGCGATTCGAGCGCTTTGTGCGGCTGTGCGCGGGCAGAGTGGGGCAAATCCTCAATCTCAGCAGCCTGGGCAACGATGCCGGTGTCGCCCAGTCCACGGCGCGCGCCTGGATGGACCTGCTGCAAAGCAGCTACATCATTCACCTGCTGCCGCCCTGGTTCACCAACACCGGCAAACGCCTGGTGAAGAGCCCGAAGCTGTACTTCTTCGACACCGGCCTGGCATGTTGGCTGCTCGGCCTGCGCGAGGCCGGCCAGGTGGCTCGCGATCCGGCTCTGGGTCACCTGTTCGAGAACCTTGTCATCATGGAAGCGCTTAAGGAACGCATGAACCGCGCCGAGTCGGCTCCACTGTACTTTTATCGCGATAGCACGGGCAACGAGGTGGACCTTCTCATCCCGAACGCCAATCGCCTGCATGCCGTGGAGATCAAGGCTGGCGCGACTGTCAATCCCGACTACTTTCGTGGCATCGACAACTTCGCCAAGACCTTTGCGCAATCCAACGCCAGCGGCCAGGTCATCTATGGCGGCGAGCAGGGGCAGCAACGCAGCCGCTGGCCGGTGGTTTCATGGCGCGCACTGGCAGCGGACTGAAGC
>JAYVRP010001096.1:0-2919 GCA_043776215.1 Rhodoferax sp.
CCAAACCGGTCGTGGAATACACCTGGGGCAAGATCTGGAACTCCAAGGCCTACAACGCGTGCTCCAACATGCCGCGTGCGGGCCATTCCGGCATTCTGAGCGAGGCGCAGGTGCGCCATGTGGTCGGGTTGTTGCTCGACCCGAAATCACCGGTCAACCAGTAAGTGATCGGCGCACCGGCATGAACCTGGGCAAACGTGAATTCATGCAGGTGCTGGGCGCCGGTACCATGGCGGGCATGGGCCTGGGCACCTGGGCCGACGCGGATGCCGCCACGGCGGCGCACGGCTTGTACGACATTCCCCGCTTCGGTTCGGTGTCCTTCCTGCACATGACGGATTGCCATGCCCAGCTCAAGCCGATTTATTTCCGCGAACCCAATGTGAACCTCGGCTTTGGCAGCATGAAGGGGCAGCTGCCACACCTGGTGGGTGAACATCTGCTGCGCACAGCTGGTGTGCGTCCAGGCACGGCCGAGGCCCATGCGCTCAGCTACCTCCACTTCGAGAAAGCCGCCCTGCGCTACGGCAAGGTCGGCGGATTCGCCCACCTCGCCACATTGGTCAAGCGCATGAAGGCCAGCCGACCGGGGGCGATTCTGCTCGACGGCGGCGACACCTGGCAGGGCTCCGCCACCGCCTTGTGGACCAACGGGCAGGACATGGTCGACGCCGCCAAGCTGCTGGGTGTGGACCTGATGACCGGGCACTGGGAGTTCACGCTGGGCATGGAGCGCGTGAAGGAGATCGTCGACAAGGACTTTGCCGGCAAGATCGAATTCATCGCGCAGAATATCAAGACCAATGATTTCGGCGACCCGGTGTTCAAGCCCTACGTGCTGCGCGAGATCAACGCAGTGCAATGCGCCATCATTGGCCAGGCGTTTCCCTATTCACCGATCGCGAATCCGCGCTACCTGATGGCCGACTGGGGCTTCGGCATCCAGGAAGAGTCGATGCAAAAGACCGTGGACGAGGCACGCGCCAAAGGTGCGCAAGTGGTCCTGCTGCTGTCGCACAACGGCATGGACGTCGACCTGAAGCTGGCCAGTCGTGTGACCGGCATCGACGCCATCATGGGTGGCCATACCCACGACGGCATGCCGGTGGCCAGTGTCATTTCCAACAAGAGTGGCAAGACCCTCGTCACCAACTCGGGCTCCAACGGCAAATTTCTGGGCGTGCTCGATTTCGAGGTGCGGGGCGGCAAGGTAGCCGACTTCCGCTACAAGCTGTTGCCGGTGTTTGCCAACATGTTGCCGCCCGACAAGGAGATGGACTCCCTCATCACGCGCGTGCGTGCGCCCTTCGAGGCCAAACTGTCCGAGAAGCTGGCGATCAACGAAGGCTTGTTGTACCGCCGAGGCAATTTCAGCGGCACCGGCGACCAGTTGCTGCTCGACGCCTTGATGGATGTGCAAGGCGCAGAGATCGCGTTTTCGCCCGGTTTCCGCTGGGGCACCACACTGCTGCCCGGGCAGGCCATCACGCGCGAGTGGCTGATGGACATGACCGCCATCACCTATCCGTATACGACCCTCACCGAAATGACCGGGGCCACCATCAAGAACATCCTGGAAGACGTGGCCGACAACCTGTTCAATCCGGACCCGTATTACCAGCAGGGCGGCGACATGGTGCGCGTGGGTGGCCTGCAATACAGTTGCAACCCCCAGGCCCGCATGGGCCAACGCATCGACAACATGCGCCTCGGTGGCAAACCCGTCGAGGCGGATCGCAAGTACAAGGTGGCCGGCTGGGCTCCGGTGTCCGAAGAAGCGAAGGCCACTGGCGGCAAACCGATCTGGGACCTGGTGGAACCCTGGCTGAAGTCCAAGGGCCGGGTCTCGGTGCGCAAACTCAACCTGCCGGCGGTGGCAGGCATGCGCGGCAATCCGGGCGCGGCTTGACGCGTTGGCGGCACAGCTCCTGCAGGTGTGCGGCTGCGCCGGTAAAAACTGCCGGGCGGACAAATGGCGCGCTGACATTTCAGACGCGATGGTCGTAGACGAAACGCCGTATCCTGGTCGCGACGATCCGTGCGCTGTCCGCATGAGCCGGATTGACGAGGATGTTGTCCTCTTCGCCGATGATCACCGAAGGAACACTCAGCAAGGCGGTCCGCCTGGATTGCACCCACGCGGATCCCGCGTTGCGCGACACCATTGCCTCGGGGATGGCGTCCCAGCCCACGGGTGGTGGCCGGTGCAGGATCTCGCGTGCAGCCCAGACGTCTTGCGGGACATCGATCCGCACCAGAAACCGGTTCCATGGCAAGGCGCCACCGCGGCCGAAGTGTGCCCGCGTCTCCCAGGCTGCCAGCGAAATTGATGTGGCCGCGTAGGTGACGCGTTCGCCGGCGTGGTTCCAGCGTGCACCACTGCTGGCGGCACCTTTGCCACCCATGTCGTCGGCAGTCCAGCTTGGTGTGTCCGAGGCGACACGCCACAGCGTGACCGTCACGCAGGCAGCCCTCCGCGCATCCGCTCCAGCACCTGCTCGACGGCACGCTGGCCTTCGGGATTGCGCAGCATTTCGGCAGGTGTCTTGCCGCCAAGTTCGGGCAAGCGCTCGCGCATCCACTGGGCGAGCCAGGCTTCAAGGTCAAACGTGGCCATCTGCTCCCGGTCGCCGCTCTCCTCAAGCAGACGTCGCAGCGTGGCCACCACGCGCAAATAACCCATGACCCTGTGGCCCGCTGCATCGGGCAATGGCTCATGTGCCTCGTCCTTGCGCCGGAAGGTCGTCTGGGACACACCGATCATGTCCATCACGCGTGCTGCAGCTTCGCCCGTGGCACCCGCTATCAGATCGACCATATAGGTTGGCACGCCGGACTCCACCGCGTCAAACAAGACCACGCCGGGGGACTCCATCACACGGTCCACCAGCACCTTGAACGTACGCCGCTGGGATTGCG
>JAYVRP010001097.1:0-2917 GCA_043776215.1 Rhodoferax sp.
GCTCAGTTACCTCAAGCGGCTGCCGCTGGACCAGCTCAAGATCGACCAGTCCTTTGTGCGCGACGTCTTGACCGACCCGAATGACGCGGCGATCGCCCGCACCATCGTGGCACTGGGTCAGAGCCTGGGGCTGGCGGTGATTGCGGAGAGTGTTGAAACCGCGGGCCGGCGCGAATTCCTGGCCGCCCACGGCTGCGACTATTGCCTGGGCTATCTGATCAGCCGGCCCTTGCCCGGTGCGGCATTCGACGCGTATCTACGCGCCCGCCCCGAGCTGCTCAGGCGGGCCTAAATCGCCAGAGGGTCCACGTCTACCGCCCAGCGCAGCAGCCCGCGGCCCGCCTCCGTCTGGCGTGTGGTGTGGAGCACTACGTGCCAGTGCGCAAGGAAGGTCTGCAGGGCCACACGCGACGGGCTTTCCACCAGCATCTGCGCGCGTTCCACGTTCGCCACCCGCTGCATGCCCATCGGTACGGTCGGGTACCGCGTGACCAATGCAAAGCCGGGCAGGCCGGCAAGCTGGTCGGCCGCCGCCGAGCTGGCTGCGGTGAGGAAGCCCTGGGCCACCTCCTGGGTGCGGGCCTCAGCGCGCAGCAAGGCCTGGAAGCTGAAGGGCGGCAGTCCGGCACTCCGGCGATCCTGCAATTGCTGGTCGGCAAAGGCCGGGTAGTCATGGCGCTTGAGGGCGTCGAACAGGGGGTGCTGCGGGTGGAAGGTCTGGATCCACATCTCGCTGCGGGTGCGGATGCCGGCATCGCGGCCCGCCCGCCCGCCGGCCTGCATCAGCAGACTGAACAGTCGCTCTGGCGCACGGAAGTCGCTGGAATACAGCGCGCTGTCGGGGTTGACGGCGGCCACCAGCGTGATGCGGCGAAAATCGTGTCCCTTGGCCACCATCTGTGTGCCCACAAGCACATCCACCACACCCGCATGCACCTGGGCAAGCTGCGACTGCAGGCTGCCGCTCAGGCGTGTGCTGTCGGCATCGATGCGCGCAATGTGCACCGGTTCGCCGTCCGGCTGCCCGGGCGTCACAGACCCGGGCCTGCGCACGTCGGCCAGCAACTGCGCCAGATGCTCCTGCAGCTGCTCGGTGCCGCGCCCCACGGGGGTGATGTCGAGGTTGCCACACTCCGGGCATGCGCGCGGCACCGGCTCGGTGAAGCCGCAATGGTGGCAGCGCAGGGTCCGGTCGATCTTGTGAAAGACGCGAAATGCACTGCAATGCGGGCAGGCACTTTTCCAGTCGCAGGCGGTGCACTGCAATACGGGGGCATACCCGCGCCGATTCAGGAACACCAGGCTCTGTTCGCCGTTGGCAATACGCTGGCGAATCGCGTCCAGCAGCGGTGGCGAGAACACGGCGCGTTTGGGCTGGTGGTTCATGTCCACCCGTCGAACGAGCGGAAGTTGCGCGTTGGTGCCGATGCGGCTGGGCATTTCCAGGCGCCGGTAACGCCCGCCCGCGTCAGCCGGGCGGCTGTGGTACCAGCTCTCCAGCGACGGGGTGGCACTGCCGAGGATGACGCGGGCGTTCTCCACCTGGCCCCGGTACACCGCCAGGTCGCGGGCCGAATATCGGGCGCCCTCCTGTTGCTTGTAGCTGGGGTCGTGTTCTTCATCGACCACGATCAGCTTCAGGTGGGGTACCGACGCAAATACCGCCATGCGTGTGCCCAACACCACGCGCGCCGTGCCATTGTGGGCCGCCAGCCAGCTGCGCAGGCGCTGGGGGTGGGTCATGCCGCTGTGCATCGCGACGACGGCCTGGTCTCCGTAAAGCGGGGCGAAGCGCGCCATGAACCGGGTCTGCAATTGCGGCGTGAGGTTGATCTCCGGAACCATCACGATGGCCTGCGCCTGGGAATCGCGCTGCAGCAGCTGTTGCACGCACTGCAGGTAGACCTCGGTCTTGCCGCTGCCGGTGGTGCCAAAAAGGACAAAGGTGCCCGCGGCAACGTGTAGCCGGGCCAGCACGTCCTGCTGCTCGGCGCTCAGTTCCACGCCCGGAGGCTGGGCAGCCGGGTCTGCCGTGGTACCTGCGCCCGCGACCTTGCGGTTCAGACGGCGCTGCATCTGACGCTGCGTGAGTTCACGCAGCGGGGGGGGCAGGGCGGCCAGGGCCACCTCGCCCAGGGACCGCTGGTAGTAACTGGCGGCAAAAGCGACCAGCCGCCGCCAGTGGGCGGACAATGGAGGCAAACCCGACAGGTGGACCCCGATATCGCGCAGCTTGTCTGACGCCACTTTGTCACCGCCGGCAAGGGGATCCTGGTCCCAGACCACCCCCAGCAATTCGCGTTTTCCCAGGGGCACACGCACGAGGCTTCCTGGCGTCAGTGGGAGTTCACTTCGGTAGGTCAAGGCCCCCGCCAGCTGGCTGTGGGCCGGTGTCTGAACCACGACAGAAACCAGGTGCGTCATTCGGACTTGCCAGTTGGGCCCACATCTTGATGTGAACTTGTGAAATGCCGCTTAAGTACTTGATCTGTAAGCACTTTAGACCTCATCCAAGATATCTGTGGATAACTTTGTTGATATGTGCCCGCCACCGACGCCAAAGCCTTGCAAATCAAGGCTTTCTCTGGAATGCCCGTCAAAAAAGCACAGATCCAATAGCTATATGAATCAACTACTTGCGCTAGCTATTGGTTTTGTAGCAGAGGGCCACAGGTTGCCGCAGGCCTTGCGCAGCGCAACACGAAATTTGTGCATAAGTCAGGGTTCAACAACCTTTTCGGGCCCAAATGGTGGTAAGCATTTCGGGCCAGGGCCGTCATCCGCGCAGCCGGCGCGAGCCAGAGTGCACGGCGTCTACAAGCACTGCTACGTTTTCAGGAGGAGTGTGCTGGTTGATGCCATGGCCGAGGTTGAAAATATGGGTCGGTCCGGTGCGGTCCGGTGCATCCGTCGTGGC
>JAYVRP010001098.1:0-2914 GCA_043776215.1 Rhodoferax sp.
TGCAAAAGTGTCAGCGCCTGCGCACCAGTGGTCCAGCCCTGGCCTGGCACCACGGTGGTGGACTTGAGGCGCCCCTCCGCGCTCGTGCGCAGATGCATCGGGGGTCCGGGTTCGAGGGTGGGGTTGGGCATGGCGTGTTCCGCTTGTCTGGCTGGCGTCAGTCTCCCGTACTAAGGCACTTGGCGCGTGGCCCGGTGCCCGGTGCCAAAGCACGGAAACCGTGCCAGACGGTTAACGCGCAGCGTCTTTCCAAGTTGGGTGGAGACAAACAGGATGCACTTGCACTCCGCTGGAAGGTTACGTGCAGCCGATTTTTCGCTCTGTTCGATTGCGCACATAGGCGGGCCGGGCGTGCTGGAACCAGAGCCTGCCAATGGAGGAAGCGCAACGAACCAGAACGGTGCTCTGAGCCCTTCGACTCCGCTCAGGGCGGGCTTGTCGAAGCCGCCTGTCCTGCGCCTGTCGGAGGGCTCAGGACAAACGGTTCGGTAGGCGTCGCGAATTCCGACAATCTCAACAGCAACGAAAATGCCGTCATGACCAAATACTTCGCTGCTTATATTGCCACCCTTGTCGTGATGCTGGTGCTCGACCTGCTCTGGATCGGCGTCATCGCCAAGCCGCTGTACCAGCAGGGCATTGGTCACCTGATGGCCGACCCGCCTCGAATGGGGGTGGCAGCGGTGTTCTATCTGGTTTTCGCATTGGGGCTGATGGTGTTTGCCATCACACCCGGCACCTCGGCACCGGGCTGGAAGTCCGCCGCCTTGTCTGGCGCGTTGTTCGGCTTCTTTGCGTATGCCACCTACGATCTGACCAACCTGGCCACCTTGCGCGCCTGGCCTGTCAGCCTCGCGCTGATCGACATGGCCTGGGGCACTGCGGTCAGTGCAGTCTGCGCCGGTGTCGGGCGCCTGGCGCTGGAAAAGGTGGGCACCAGCTGAGCGGTATGTGTGTTGGCGTACAGACAAGTTGACAAGAAAACACTTCAATACGAAAGGACGACACCCACCCAATTTTTAAAGCGAGGGCCAGAAATGAACTACCCCCCCTCGGCCAATGGCGCCGGCAAGCGTCATGGCGATTGCGTGCTTGGATCCGCTCGCAATTCATCACACCTCGGCGGCTGAACCCTTCGGCTCGGCTCAGGACAGGCCCTTCGACAAGCTTCGGGCGGACGGTCTCGTCGTCGTCGCGAACCTCAAAAGCGTCGCTGGGAGCGTGACGCCATGAAACC
Source organism: Rhodoferax sp. (assembly GCA_043776215.1). Classification (GTDB taxonomy): domain Bacteria; phylum Pseudomonadota; class Gammaproteobacteria; order Burkholderiales; family Burkholderiaceae_C; genus CAISIP01. Next base: position 1,238 of record JAYVRP010001098.1, read on the forward strand.
CATCCCTGTCCATGCAGCCGTTCTGGCTGGCGCCGCCAGCATGTCCACCCGCTCCATCGGCGACCCTTTGACAGCAGACTCCGGCTTTGGCGCGCTATTGCGCGCGCCCTTGCCGGACACGAGCGCTGACATTGCCATTTGCGACTGGGACGACCTGTTCAACGCGGTCAAGGCACGCCTGAACTCCGTGGTTTGCGAATGCCCTTCATCGGCAGGCCCGCGGTCGTTGCCCCGCAGTGGGCGGCAGGTCAAAACCGTCGTGCAGGAATGCACCGCCGACCTGGACCAGTTGCACCAAACCATGGCCAACGAGCTGGGACGGCGCCAGCAACTGGAGCTGGAAGTTTTCGACACGCGAACCGCGCTGGCGCAGGCCCGGGCCGAGCTGGTCGGCACGCAGGCGGGCGAGCGGCGCGCCCGTCACCTGGCCTTGCACGACAGCCTGACCTCCCTGCCCAATCGCGGATTCTTCATGGAGCGGCTGAACCATGCATTGGCGCTGACCGCGCCCCGACGCCGCTCGCTGGCCGTGATGTACCTCGACCTGGACGGATTCAAGCCGGTCAACGACAACCACGGGCACGCAGCAGGAGACGAGTTGCTGCGCATCGTGGCCGCGCGTTTGCGCCGCGCAGTTCGCGCCGAGGACATGGTGAGCCGCATCGGTGGCGACGAGTTTGCCTGTTTGCTGGGGGGGCTGCACGACCGCGAACAGCTCGGCCACCTGGCTGCCAAGGTGTTCGATGCAATATCCGCCCCGTGCAAGATTGGTGCGCTGCGGGTCGCGGTGCACCCAAGCATCGGTATTGCGGTGTGCCCGGACGATGGCACCACGTCCGAGATACTGCTGCAAAACGCGGACAAGGCCATGTACGCCGCCAAGCGGCAACAGACCGGTCACGCGTTTTTTCAGTCGCTCTGACGCCGGCTGCCGAGCAGGGCCACAAGCCCCACCACGACGGCGCCGACGGCCGCGGCAATCAACACCGACTTGGTGGGCTCGTGGCGCACATACCGCAAGGCGCCATCGCGGGCATCCAGCGTGCTGTTGCGCAGCTGGCGCGAGGTGGCGCGCACCCGGCTCAACGCGTCCAGTGCCGCATGGTGGCTGGCCTGCAGGGCCTTCTCGGTGGACATGGCAACGTCGTGCGCGATGGTGCCGGCTTGTTCGGCAATGCTAGTGGTCATCATAGGGATTCCAGGGGATGGTTGATTGAAAAGGGTGGGCGCTCAGTGCTTGCGCAACAGCCCCGCCAGGAGACTCGCAATCGCCAGCACGGCAAAAACGACGAACAGGATCTTGCCGATGCCCATGGCGCTGGCGGCAATGCCGCCAAAACCAAAGAGCGCGGCGATCAGCGCGATGACGAAAAAGACGACGGCGTAGTGCAGCATGGACATTCCTCCTGATGAGCGCTCTGGCGCATGTGATGCGCTTGCATCGGGGTCCCAGTGTCGGTTTGGCGTTGTGGCTGGTGAATAGGCGCAACCACCTTGCTGGCGTAGGACAGCGCCGCACTGCGCCGGCAACAGCTCTGTCCGGACTCTTGCGGTTTTCGGAAATCGCAACAACAAAAGACCGTTCGCCCTGAGCCTGTCGAAGGGCTCGCGAGGGCTTACACAAGCTCAGGGCAGGCGCCTTGCATGAGGCCCCTTCGACAGGCTCAGGACAGGCTT
>JAYVRP010001099.1:0-2908 GCA_043776215.1 Rhodoferax sp.
AGGCCTGGCGGCGGCCGAAGTGCTGCGCTTGTATGAGCAGATGCTGTTGCTGCGCCGCTTCGAACTGGCGGCGCAGGTGGCCTGCCGCAAGGGGGAGACGCCCGGCTTTCTGCACCTGTACATCGGCCAGGAGGCATCGGGGGTGGGCATCTGTGCGCACCTGCGCAAGACCGACTGGATCACCAGCACCCACCGCGGCCACGGCCACGCGCTGGCCAAGGGCATGGACCCGAACACCCTGATGGCCGAGCTCTATGGAAAACGCGATGGTTGCTGTGGCGGGCGTGGCGGCACCATGCACCTGTACGACCCGTCCTGCGGCCTGTTCGGTACCAACGGGCTGGTGGGCGGCGGCATCCCGTCGGCGGTGGGTGTCGGGCTGGGCGCGCGCATGCGCGGCACCGACGACATCGGTGTCGCATTTTTTGGTGATGGCGCGACCAACCATGCAGCCTTCCACGAGTCGCTCAACTACGCAGGCATTCAACGAGCCCCGGCCATCTTTGTCTGCGAGAACAACCTGTACGCCACCGCGACGCCACTGAACACGGCCACGCTCAATCCGGAGATCGCCACCCGCGCGGCGGCCTACGGCATCCCCGGGGTTGCCGTCGACGGCAACGACCTGCTGGCCGTGTGGGCCGTGATGCAGGAGGCCACCCGGCGCGCGCGCTCGGGCCACGGGCCGACACTGATAGAGGTGAAAACCTACCGCGTGGTGGCCCACCATGAAGGCGACTCGGTGACCGGCACCTACCGCACACAGGCTGAGGTTGACGCCTGGGCCCGACGCGACCCGATCCGCCTGTTGCGCGAACAAACGCTGCTGCCGCAGGGCCTTGCCAACCAGGAACAGCTCGATGCGATCGAGAGCAGGGTCAAGGCGCAGGTGGCCGACGCCATCACGTTCGCACGCAACTCGCCCGAGCCGGACCCTGCCACTGTGGCGCAGCACATCTACGCCGAACCGCTCAACCCGCCGGCGGCAATTGCCGCGGCGCGTACCGACAACCCTGTGACCGTCACCACCGGCTGGCTCGACGCCGTGCGCGACGGCCTGGCCGAAGAAATGCGGCGCGATCCGCTGATCATGTATTTTGGCGAGGGTACCGGGGAGCGCGGTGGCACTTTCGCCCACACCAAGAACCTGTACCAGGAGTTCGGCGCAGCGCGCATGGTCGACACCCCGATCTCCGAACTGGGGTTTACCGGTGCCTGCCTGGGCGCCTCGGCGACCGGCGTGCGCTGCGTGGCCGACCTGATGTTCGCCGATTTCCTGTTCGAGGCGGCAGGCCAGATCGTGCTGCAGGCGGCCAAGCTGCGCTATATGAGCAACGGCCAGATGCAGGCGCCGATGGTGATCCGCGTCGGGGCGGGTGCGGTGCGCTCGGCCGGACCGCACCACAGCGGCATGTACCACCCGGTGTGGGCGCACGTGCCCGGCCTGATCGTCTGTGTGCCGTCCAACCCGGCCGACGCCAAGGGCCTGATGAAGACAGCCCTGCGCGCGGGTGATCCGGTGCTGATGCTCGAGCCCAAGGCCCTGTTTGCCAGCAAGGGGGAGGTGCCCTCGGGGGACCATCTGGTTCCGTTTGGTCTGGCCCGGGTGGCCCGCATCGGCTCCGACCTGACGATCGCCTGCGCCGGGCAGATCGTGTTGCTGGCGCTGCAGGCGGCCGAAAAGCTGCAGCAGCAGGGCGTGTCCTGCGAGGTGATCGACCTTCGCACCATCCAGCCGCTGGATGTGGACACGGTGGCGCAGAGTGTGCGCAAGACCGGACGGCTGCTGGTGGCGGACGAGGGCTGGTCCATGTGCGGAGTGGGCGCCGAACTCGGGCAGGCCATGAACGAACTTGCCTTCGACTACCTCGATGCCCCGGTGGCGCGCCTGCACACCGATGCCATGTCGCATCCTTTCGCGCCCTCGCTGGAGCGCGCGATGCTGATCAATGTGGATGCCGTCATGGCCGCCGCCCAGCAGGTCGTCGCCGGTGTGGCCCAGCCGCCACGGCGCGCACGCAGCGGTTTGCAGCGGCCGGCGTCTGGGCATGTGATCCCGACGGCGCCGGCAAGAGAGCCTGTTACGGCAGCACCTGCGCCGATGAGCGCGGCGGTGTCGCCACCGGCTGCGTCGTCCGCCACGGCTGCCATTGCGATGGCCGGTGAACCACTGATGATGCCGTTTGGTGATCTCACGGTGAGCGAAGGCAAACTGATCCGTTGGGTCAAGCAGGTGGGCGAGGCCGTGGCCGCAGGTGAACTGGTGGTCGAGATCGAAACCGACAAGGCCGTGGTCGAGGTCGAGTCGCCCTGCAGCGGCGCCATGGCCCAGCATCTGGAGTTGGAGGGCTCGGTGGTGAAGATGGGGCAGCAGATCGGCGTCATCACGCCGGCGGCGTCATGACCATGGCCATTGCATCGGACGCCACCCTGCGCGCCGGCCGGCAATTTGCGAGCCCGCGTTCCCGCGCGATGGCGCGCGAGCATGGCCTGGACCTGCGGGATCTTGCGGGCTCCGGCCCGAATGGCCGCGTCGTGCGCCAGGATGTCGAGGCGGCTCTGAAATCACCGAGGCAGGGCGCTCTGGCGGCAGTGGAGCGACCGACCCGCCACGAAGACGTTCCCCACACGTTCGGGCGAAAACTGATGGCGCGCAGGTTGACCGAGTCAATGCAGCAGGCACCCCATTTCTTCGCCCGCATCGACTGTTGCATGGATGGCATTCTCGCCCTGCGCGCTTCCCAAGCGTCCCGGCTGGCGCAAGAGGGTCTGAAGCTGTCGGTCAACGACTTCGTCATTCGCGCCGCCGCGCAAGCCCTGCGTGAGGTGCCAGCGGTCAATGTGTCCTTCAGCCCGAATGTCATCCGGCATTTCACGCAGGTGCATGTGGCCGTGGCGGTGGCCGTGC
>JAYVRP010001100.1:0-9731 GCA_043776215.1 Rhodoferax sp.
AGACGCCCGCGCACCAAACGTGACGGGAAAGGTGCGCCGGCCGACCAGGGTGTCGTGCGCGGTGTCCCGGTGGTTGTTCACCGCCAGCGCCGCGGCCGCCAGTGCGCCGAGCGCTACAGCAGCCGCCACGGTGGGCGCACCCACGCTGCCGGTCAGCATCCAGTCAGTGCCGATCACGGCCACCAGCCCGAAAAAGACGAAGACAGTCAACTCACCGAACGGCGTGTAAGCGATCGGGTGCGGGCCTCCCATGTAAGCCAGGGCTGCCAGCAGGGACGCCACGCCGATTACCAGCACCGGCCAACCACGTTGTGCCACCAGCAGAAAGCCCAGCGCAGCGGCAACCAAACTCAGCAACACGATCACCCTGCGCACGTTGTGTACGTCCAGCCAACCGTGGGTGGTGGCACGCGGCAGGCCGATACGAGTGCCGCTGGCATCACCACCACGTACCGTGTAGCCCACGTCGTTCTGAAGATTGGTCAGCACCTGCATCAGCAAGGCCGCCACCAGGATGACCATCGAGACCGTCAGATCGAGAGCGCCGGTACGCTGCCATCCCATCGCCGCGCCCACCAGCACCGGGCTGATCGCCACCGGCAAGCTCTGCGGCCGCACTGCCGCCATCCACGCGGCGGTGGACCCCACATGCACCCGTGTACCCGCCGTGTGTTGCTCAGTGGTCATCGGCAAAGGTCAGGAAATGAGGTGGGTTTGGTAAAGATAGTGTCTGACCGCCAGGGCTTGTGCTGACAGGCGCCGCTGCAGCGCGTGCGCATTACGCACGATGGCGCGCATGACATGGTAGACGATCCGTGGCTCGTGCCCCAGCAGGGATTCGAGGCGCTCACGTTCTACCTCCAGCACACAGGCCTGCCCGCGCGCGATCACCGTCGAATTGCGCGAGGCACCATCCAGAAAACTCAACTCGCCGACCAGGTCGCCTGCGTCCAGCAGGAACAAGGGCTGGGCATGTGGGCCAGCCGGCTCCTGCACCACTACCAGCACGCCCGCCACCACGACATGCAGGCGGTTGTCGCTGGTGCCCTGGGCGACCAGCGTCTCACCATCCGCGAGGTGGAACAACACCAGCAAACGGGCCAGTACCCGGCACTGCGGATCGGACAACTCGGTGCTCAGCTGCGATGCTCGCAGCGCCGAAAAGGTATCGGTGGCAAAGGCGGAGGTCATACCAGGTTCAGGGGCGCTGCGCAGGGGAACACTCAGTAACGACCGTGTTGCTTGTAAATGTAGTTGCTCAGCTCAACCGACTGCGCCGACAGACGCCGCTGGATCTGATGCACCGTGCGCACGATGGCCCGCATCACGCAATAAACGATTTGCGGATGGCTGTCGAGCAGCGACTCGAGTTGCTCCCGCTCCAGGCTGAAGACGCGGGTTGGTGCGTTTGCCAGCACCGCAGCGTAATGCACGGTGGCATCCAGAAAACTCATCTCCCCCACCAGGTCACCGGCGGTGAGCGTAAACAGGCTCAGTTCCGCAGGGCCACCTGCGCCACGAACCACCGCAAGGGAACCCGAGACGATGCAGTGCAGGTGGTTGTCGCTGGTGCCTTCGGCCACCAGCACATCCCCATCGTCCAGGGAACGAAAGGCCAGCAGGCCCGCCAGGACGTGGCACTGATCGTCGGTCAACTCGGAACCCAGGCGCGACGCACGCAGGGCGCTGAAGGCGGCGGGATCGGTCATGGTGTGGTCTCCTGCAAGGGTCTGCGGCTGCAGCGGGGGTGAATGGATCGTGTCTTGTGCGACGCCCGGCCGGCCACACGACAGTGCAGCATTGTCATGCGCCAGTGTGCACTCAAGTTTGACTCAAATCAATGCCGATGGGCCTGCTACGGCGCATCATGAAAACCGTCGGATGTCATGGTCGTGTGTAGAAGCCTCTACATTGATGCGTGGCGCGGACGCAAATCATCAACCAACAATCCAAGCTAAAGGAGCACGGCATGAAAAGATATCTATCCACGGCGGGGCTGACGGCAGTCGCACTGGTCCTCGTCGGCTGCGAAGCCATGCAAACCCAGGAAGCCCCCAACACGCTGGTCGCAGCCAAGGTCGCCAGCGCGCCCAATCTGAATGCCGGAGCGTCCGACGCGGTGTGGTCCAGAGCCCGGGCGCTGACGGTGGCCTTGAATGATGGCGCCAACTTCGGCGGCAAGGGTGAGACAACGGCGACCCTGAAGGCGGTGTACTCGGGCGATATGCTGTACATGCTGGTGCAGTACCCTGATCCCACCAACTCGGTCCGCCGTGGCCCGTACCAGAAACAGGCCGACGGCACCTGGAAGAAGCTGGTCGATCCAGCCGACAAGGGCGGTGACGACAACATTTACTACGAGGACAAGTGGGCCATGATCTGGCCGATCGACAATTCGATCAAGGGCTTCGAAAAGCAGGGTTGCACCGTGATGTGCCACTTGGGCGAGACCAAACCCTACGGCAACAAGTACACCCGCAGCGAGGGTGAGATGGGCGATATCTGGCACATGAAAGGCAGCCGCACCGCACCGCTGGGTTTTGTGGATGACCAGTATGTGGACCACACGCGTTACGATGCCAAGACCGCCCCTAACGCAGGCCGCAAGAGCGACCCGGGCGGGACCTTGGGCGAGTACAACGCTTTCCCGCTGACCAACGGCAAGCCACAGTTCATGAGCCGGGACGGCAAAGCGGCCAATGCCGGAGGCACCTATTACATCAAGCGCGGTGACGAAGTGGCTTTCGACGACAGCAAGTTCAAAGCCGGTGACGAAGTGGCCTCCTTCATCATCAATCCGTTGGTGGGCGACCGCGCCGACATTCGCGTTGCACTCAACTGGAGCAACGGCATGCACACCTCGGTGATCAGCCGCAAACTGGTCACAGGCAGCAAGTTCGACGTGCAGTTCTCGGACCTGGCCGCCCGGTATGCCTTTGGCTTTGCAGCCTTCGACAACGCACAAGTGCGCCACGCCACACCGAACGATCCGCTGTTCATGTTGTTCGGCAAGTAGAACCAGTATCCACGGTGCGCGACACCGTGTACCGTGGATCTGTGATCTGAAGTTCCCCTTGCCAGTCGAGGTGGTGGTGGATCGCGCGTTCGACGGGCGCTTCAAGAACAATGAAGGCTGGCAGTTCCTGACCCAGCCCGGTGGCAACCTGAAGATCTGGAACTACCTGGAAGACGAGTTCCCCGGGCAGGACCACAAGGCCTTCAAGCCCGGTACGGCCGCGGCCGCCAACCCCGTGAAGACCTACACGTCGCACTGGCAGACCAGCCCCAAGCATTACATCCAGGAGACCTGTCTCACCTGCCACACCGAATGGAGCGAGCAGCAGGCCATGCGCACAGCGAGTTCGTCTGCACCGCTGCGCTAGTGGCCATGTCGCTTGGCTGTTGCGCGCCTGCCAGAGGCTCCTGCCTGTGCGCGCGCCTTTGCGGTCAGCGACCAAGGGTGCCAAGAGCGGGACATGCTGGCGGATGAAGGGGCTCAGGTTGGAAATGGCCAACAACAAGCCGCACCGAGCAGCCATGTACGTCGCGGCGGGAGCGGCACTGCTGTTGCCGGCGCTGGTGATGCTGCCGCCTGTGGGCCGGCCTGTGTTCGGTCGCGCGCAGCGGTTGCTAGCTGAGCCTGCCCGACGCACCTCACATCATGCCGAGTGTCTTCGGCAACCAGGTCGACAGTGCTGGCCAGTAGGTCACGAGTACCAGGAACACCAGCATCGTGACCAGCCAGGGCCAGACCGCGATGGTCAGGTCGGTGATGCCCATCTTGGTGATGCCGGAGGCCACGTACAGGTTCAGGCCGACCGGCGGGTGGCACATGCCGACCTCCATGTTGACGACCATCAGGATGCCAAAGTGCACCGGGTCAATGCCGAGCTTCATGGCGATCGGGAACAGGATCGGCGCCAGGATCAGCACAATCGACGACGGCTCCATGAAATTGCCAGCCGCAAGCAGGAGAATATTGGCAATCATCAGGAAACCGACCATGCCCACGCCGGTGCCGATCATTGCGTCGGCCATCGCCTGCGGGATGTTCTCGTGTGTCATGAGGAACGAAAACAACACGGCGTTGGTGATGATGTAGAGCAGCATCGCACTCATGTTGGCAGACGACAGCAACACGCGCGGCACGTCCTTCAGGCCCAGATCCCGGTAGATGAAAACCGCCGCAATGAAGGCCCACACGGCGCTCATGGCCGCCGCTTCGGTCGGGGTGAAGAGGCCCGAATAGATGCCGCCCATCACGATGACGATCAGCGCCAGCCCCCAGAAGGAATCGCGGAACGCCTTGAAGCGCACCGCCCAGCTGGCCTTGGGCTGGCGCGGGTAGTTGTTGCTGCGCGCGCGCCACCAGGTGGTGATGCCGAGCATGGTGGCCAGCACGATGCCGGGAATCACGCCGGCCATGAAAAGCGCGCCCACCGACGTGTTGGTGGATACCGAGTACATCACCATCACGATCGAGGGCGGAATGAGGATGCCCAGGGCGCCCGACGTCGTGATGACACCGGCGCCGAAGCGTTTGGGGAACCCAGCCTTCACCATCGCCGGCATCAGGATCGACCCGATCGCCACCACCGTGGCAGGTGATGAGCCCGAGACCGCTGCGAACAACGCACAGGCCAGCACGCCGCCCAGGGCGAGCCCACCGTGCCAGTGCCCGACCATCGAGGTTGCGAAGTGGATCATTCGCTTGGCGACACCGCCGTGGGTCAGGAAGTTGCCGGCCAGGATGAAGAACGGGATCGCCATGATCTCGAACTTCTCGATCCCGGTGAAAAGCTTGAGTGCCACCGATTCGATCGGCACGCTGGTCAGGAAAAACAGGAAGCTGAGCACCGTCAGGCCCAGCGAGATCGAGATCGGCATGCCGCTGAGCATCAGCACCACCAGCAACACGAAGATGATGGCGGTGCTCATTTGTCGCTCCTGTTGCGCGGGTCTTGCCCGAGGTGCGGATCCTTCAGGTCGTGGGGGTGCACCTCATCGTCCATCCGGTAAATCTTGTCCTCCTCACCGGGCAACGGCAACCCCGCCTCCTCGATCCCGTCCACGTGGCCATGGTCGTGGTGCGGCAACTCGCCGGTGCGGATGAATCCGGTGCACACCTGCAGGAAACGGAAACACATGAGGGCCGAACCAAAGGGTACGGCGCAATACACCACCCAGGTCGGCCATTCAAGATCCGGCGTGGTCGGGCCTTCGAACATCCCGTCGAGGCTGAGACCCATGCCTTTGAAGATCGAATAATGCGCGCCGTTTTCCCACACGAAACGGGCGCCCAGTGTGCCAACGATGCCGGTGAAGGTCGCACCGGCCAGCAGGCCGAAGATGATGAATTTGGCGCGGTTGCGGTCGTTCAGCCGGTTGATCAGCACATCGACGCCGACATGGATACCGGTGCGCACGCCATACGCCGCGCCGAACTTGGCCATCCAGACGAACATGATGATGCACAGTTCCTGCGCCCATCCCATGTCGCGCCGCAGCAGCCAGTCCTGCACGCCCGGGATGGCCAGCCCGGTGGCGTAACGGTGCACCACGGCGACGAAGATGATCAGCGTCGCCGCGCCCATCAGGAACGTGATGAACCATTCCTCCAGGTGGTCCAGGAACTTCAGCATGGCAGGTCTCCTCGTTATTGTGTGGCGCCAGGCATCTGTCGGCCTGACACTCCTGCTGGCGTCCGGATCAGAGTTTGGTCGGGTCGAAGGCGGTCTCGCGGTAGACCTCGTCGATGGTTTCCTTGCCGATACGCGACTCCATCTCCTTGTGCACCTTCACCATGGCTTTCTTGATGGCCAGGCGTTCCTGCGGCGTGGGCGTGTAGACCTGCGTCTTGCCGGACGCCTTGATCTTGGCCAGCGCACTGTCGTTGTCCTCCTTCGCTATTCGGTTGGCATACGCGGTGGACTCCAGCATCGCTTTGTCCAGCTGGCCGCGCAGGTCGGCGGGCAAACCGTCCCAGAATTTCTTGTTGACGATCACGGCATAGCCGAGGTAACCGTGCTCGGTCAGGGTCATGTGTTTCTGCACCTCATGCATCTTTTGTGAATACAGGTTGGAGTGCGGGTTTTCGGTGCCGTCCACCACGCCGGTCTGCAAGGCCTGGTAGACCTCGGAGAACGCCATCACCTGGGGCAGGGCGCCCACGGCGCGCATCTGCGCCTCCAGCACCTTGGACGACTGGATACGCATCTTCAGGCCCTTGAAATCGTCGGGTGTCTTGAGCGGCTTGTTGGCAGAGAACGACTTGAATCCGTTGTCCCAGTAGGCCAGGCCCTTGATGCCCTTGGTCTCCAGCTTGGAGAACAGCATCTTGCCCACCGGCCCGGCCGTGACCTTGTTGAGCTCGGCCTCGTTGTCGAAAATGAAGGGCAGGTCGAACACTTCGAACTCCTTCACGCCGAGCGGCCCGAACTTCGCAAGCGAGGGCGCCAGCATCTGCACCGCGCCGATCTGCAACGCCTCCATCTCTTCCTTGTCCTTGTACAAGGTGCTGTTGGCGTACACCTCGACCTTGACCTTGCCGCCGGTCAGTTCGCCGGCCCGTTTGGCGAAAAACTCGGAGGCCTTGCCCTTGGGGGTGTCTTGGGCCACGACGTGGCTGAACTTGATGACGACTGGTTGCTGGGCCAGCGCTGCGAACGCGAAACTCGCGCTGATCAGGCCAAGAATGAGAGGATGCTGCTTCATGGATGTCTCCTGTGCCCAATGGCGAAATGCCTGTGGCGGAAATAGGCTCACTCTGCGCCGCACCGCGTGGCTTTGTATTGACGCTGATCAATAAGTCAGGTGCGATCAAGGCCGGCAGGTCAGCCAGATTTGCTGGGTGCGCGTTATAGTGAAGTCGAACTTCGGCAACCCATCAGGAGCATGTATGAAATCCGTGTTGATCCCCCTCATCGTGGCCGTCGGCGTTCTGTCGGCTGGGCTGGCACAGGCCAATCCCGACCTGGCCAAGGCCCAGTGCGGCAAGTGCCACGAACTCGACAAGAAGAAGAAGGGCCCGGCGTTCCAGGACAGCGCCAAGAAATACAAAGGCAAGGCCGACGCCGAAGCCACCATCATCAAGTTCATCAACGACACCAAGGGCGACCATCCCGAGATTCCTGCCAAGCAGGAAGACATCAAGGCCGTGGTCAAGTGGATCCTGACGCTGTAGTCAGTTTCCGTATCTGAAGCAAAAAAATGCCGGCACATGCCGGCTTTTTTTCGTCTGGCGTCCTGGTGCCCCGTGGGTCCAGGATGCGGCGCGGGCGGGACGGCCATCAAGACCCGGCCGCCGACGCCAGGATATGACTGGCCTGGCCCGCGTTGACCATCACCCAGCGCAGCGCGAATCCGCCCGCCAGCACCAGCACCGCCGGCACCAAGGTATGCGGTATGCGGTGTCCGAGTTCGAGCCCCTGCAACACCAGCGGCAGCAACACGCCTAGGCCCACGATCAGGCCCCAGAAGGCCCAGGCATACGGCCCGCTGACGATCAGCGCGGCCGCCGCCGCATGCGAGGCCGATGCGGTGTGCAGGTTGATCAGCAGCAAGCCGATGAGCACCAGCTCGATCATCAGGAAGGCGATGTCGGCCCGGATCAGCCCGTCGACCGCGCGCTTGTCGGGCATCTCACCACCCAGTGGCTGCAGCAGCGCCGAAAACGCGCCCCCCACCATGCCCTGCGGCGCCACGCGCTGCCCGCGCGCCATGCTGGCCAGATGCAGCATGGCGGCACCGGCGGAAAGACCCGAGAACAGGAACAGCGGCCCGAGAATCGCGCTGTTCCACAGCGGCCGCGCGACCATGGTGTTGAGCAGGATGCCGGTGTAGATGCCCAGGCCGACCCCGAGCACGATGTTCGCCCAGGCCAGTGCGGTCAGCACCGTTGGACGCGCCAGCAAGCCATCCGACAGGGGCCGCAAACGCGGCACGCGCCGGCCGATCCAGGGCCAGGCCTCGGGCAGCCGGACCAGCGCCGACAACAGCAACACGCCATAGACCACGATCAGCAGCCAGGAGCCCCAGGACATCGGCGAGGCCGGCTCAAAGGTCAGGTAGACGCGCCAGACGTAGAGCTTGTGCGCCAGGTCGAGAAACAAGGCTCCCATGCCGAGATTGATCAGCACGAAACCAAGCAGCGGCGCCTGCATCGAGAAGAAATTGCGGCTGTTCTCGCCGCGCACGATGCGCAGCATGGCCATGCCGGCGAGCACCATCATGCCGGCCACCAGGCCGCCGAAAAACAGGTAGACCGGAATCTCCCAGCTCCACACCGCCAGGTGCGGGTCGACCAGCGGGTTGTGTCGGGTTGTCGTGAATTCAAGCATCGCAGTCACCATCAGGTCAGGTAATAGATGCGCGGCCGGGTGCCGGCTTCGGGCAGCAGCGTGTGGTGCGGCCGGCTGCGCAGCAACTGGTTCACGGTGCTGGCCGGGTCATCGAGGTCACCGAAGTGCATGCAATGCGTCGGGCATACCGCGACGCAGGCCGGATCCTTGCCGTCCTTGACGCGGTGGATGCAGAACGTGCACTTGTCGGCGTAACCATCCGGGTGGATGAATCGCGCGTCGTAAGGGCAGGCGGCCACGCAGGCCTTGCAGCCGATGCATTTGTTGGCGGTGACCAGCACCACTTTGCCGAAGTCCTCCACCTGGCTGGCACCGGTGGGGCAACATTGCACGCAGGGCGGGTTGTCGCAGTGGTTGCAGCGTTCCGATCGGATCTCCATCGACAGGTTGGGGTACTCGCCGCGCACCTCGGTCGTGATCCAGTCGCGGCAGTAACCCTTGGGCACGTCGTTTTCGGTCTGGCAGGCGACCACGCAGTCCATGCAACCCACGCACTTGCGCGTGTCGATGGCCATTCCAAAGCGGGGCATCTCAGGCCTCCTTGATCAGGGTGACGAAGTTGGTGTGGATGCTGGTGCCGCCCATGAGCGGGTCGGTCCGGTACTTCGTGTTGAGCTGGCCCGCGCTGGCGCCCTTGAGGTAGGCGGTCTTGAGCATCTTGTTGGTGTGGCCGAAGCCGTAGACCATGTAGACGCAATCGGGCCGGATACGCTGCGTCACCTTCACACGCACGCGGTTGCTGGTGATGCCGTCCTGGTTCTTGAGCTGCACGTACTGGCCTTGTTGAAGGCCCGAAGTCGCGGCGGTGGCGGTGTTGACCCAGACCTCGTTTTCCGGCATCAGGTCGTGCAGCAGCGGGTTGCTCTGCGTGCGGCTGAAGGTATGCACCGGGGCGCGGCCGGTGATCAGCGGGAAATAACCTGCCGGTGCCTTGGCAGGCGCGGTGTAGCGGGGCACCGGGTCGAAACCCTTGGCCTTGAGCTGTTCGGAATAGAACTCGACCTTGCCCGAGGGTGTGTCGAACTTGAGCACAGCGCCGTCCTCGGCATAGATCGCCTGCGGCTGGCCCATCTTCACGCCTTCGCGACGCAGCGCGTTCCAGTCCATGCCGGATTTCTCGACCCGGTAACGCAGGTACTCCTCCATGTCCTTGAACGGCATGCACTCGGGAATGCCCAGCTTGCCGGCCAGTTGCTGTGCAATCCACCAGCCCGGTTTCTGTTCATGGGGCGGCGCCACCACGGGCTGGCGCAGCGCGGTCCAGCCGGTGCGGCCGAAGCCCACCAGCAACTCGTCGTGGCGCTCCAGGAAGATCGACTCCGGCAGCACCACATCGGCATACCCGGCGATCTCGCTGGGCACGGTATCGAT
>JAYVRP010001101.1:0-2886 GCA_043776215.1 Rhodoferax sp.
ACTCGGGCACGTCGGTTTGCTCACCCCAGACCTGCGGGCTGCTTGGTGGCAAATCGCAGTACCAGTCGTAGAAACTCATGCAAACGCCACCGATCAGGCTCAGGTAGCGGCTGCCTGCTGCGTAGCTGACCATCGACATGGCCGGAATGGGCGAGAAACCGATCACGCGGTCCGGGCCGTGTTTCTTGATGGTGTAGACGTTGGCTGCGGCAATGATCTCGTTCACCTCATCCCAACTCGAACGCACCATGCCGCCCAGGCCGCGGATGCTCTGATAGTCGCGCCGTTTGGTCTCGTTCTCAACGATGGAGGCCCAAGCGTCCACCGGGTCGTGGGCCAGACGGGCTTCGCGCCAGCTCTTGAGCAAGCGGCCGCGCACCATGGGGTACTTGACGCGGTTGGCGCTGTACAGGTACCAGCTGTAACTGGCGCCGCGCGCACAACCCCGCGGCTCATGGTTGGGCATGTCCCAGCGGGTGCGCGGGTAGTCGGTCTGCTGGGTTTCCCAGGTCACGATGCCGCCCTTGACATAGATCTTCCACGAGCAGGAGCCCGTGCAGTTCACGCCATGGGTGGAGCGCACGATCTTGTCGTGGGCCCAGCGGTTGCGGTAGGCGTCTTCCCAGGTGCGATCTTCGCCGGTGGTGACGCCATGGTCGCCGGAGAAACTCTCGCGCGGGGCTGAAAAATAGTTGAGGCGATCGAGGAAGTGGCTCATGAAGGGCTCCGTTTCGTTGGTTCTTGTTCCGGCGGCGGCAGTGTGCGGTACCGCAGGGTGTCAGGGGTTTTTCACGTAGGCACCCTTGCGCAGGTAGAACCACCAGTTCAGCACCAGGCACAAGGCGTAGAAGATGGCAAACCCGTACATTGCGTATTGCGGCGTACCGGCCTTGATTTGGTCGCCGATCACGATCGGTGCGACGAAGGCGCCGTAGGCGGCGATCGCCGACGTCCATCCCAGCACCGGGCCGGCCTGGGTGCGGTCGAAGATCACGCCGATGGTGCGAAAGGTCGAGCCATTGCCGATGCCGCTGGCGAAGAACAGCACGATGAACAGGCCCAGGAACTGTGGAAAGTACTGTTCGGGCGTCGCCGAGCCATAGGCTTGCATCATCACGTAACCCACCGCCACCGAGGCCACCACCATCACCGCCGAGATGATCTGCGTCACGATCGATCCGCCGACCTTGTCGGAGATCCACCCGCCAACGGGGCGCACTGCGGCGCCGACGAAGGGGCCGATCCACGCGTAGGCGAGAACACTGGGCGCGTTCGGGTTGTTGAGCGTGTGCTGCAGCACGCCGTTGGCCCCTGTCACATGGCTGATGCCAAAAATCACCTTCATCGACAGCGGCAGCGCCATCGAGAAACCGATGAAGGAACCGAAGGTAACTATGTAGAGAGCGGTCAGCGACCAGGTGTGTTTGTCCTTGAAGATCAGGAACTGCTTGGCCACGCCCTCTTTCATCGGTCCGAAGGCCGCCAGTTTCATCACCAGCAGCGCGCTCACGATGTCCAGCGGGATCGCGACCCACATGCTGATCAGGCCGATGCCGGTGGGCTTGGGCAGGTACAGGTACAGGCCGAGGACCGAGGGCACGAAAGCCAGCGTGTACAGGTAGGTGATCTTGGCGAACGCGACCAGCGGATGGCCGGTATCGGGCGAGACAGTCTTGAGGTTGCTCATGCCGAACCAGCACAGGATCGACAGCGGCACCAGCGACAGCAACCACGCGAAGCCGGCGTTCTGGATCCAGGTGGACGTGCCGGCCGGGATTTTGCCGAAGATCCAGCCGCTGTCCTTGGCCAGAGTCATCGGTTCGCCGCCCATGGCGCCGAACAGGCCCATGGTCATCACCAGCGGGATCACGATCTGCATCGTGGTCACGCCGAAATTGCCCAGGCCGGCGTTGAGGCCGAGCGCTGTGCCCTGCAGGCGCTTGGGGAAGAAGGTGTTGATGTTGGACATCGAACTGGCGAAGTTGCCGCCGCCCACGCCGCACCACAGTGCCATCAGCTGGAACGCCCACAAAGGCCAGTCTTTGTGCTGCAGCACGATGCCGGTGCCCAGCGCGGGTGCCAGCAGCATCGCCGTCGTGAGGAAGACCGTGTTGCGCCCGCCGGCCAGGCGAATCAGGAACGAGGCCGGGATGCGCATCGTGGCGCCCGAGATGCCGGCAATCGCGGTCAGCGTGAACAGTTCGGCCTGGGTGAAAGGAAAGCCCAGGTTGAGCATCTGCACCGTGATGATGCCCCACATGCCCCAGACTGCGAAGCCGCACAGCAGTGCCGGCACCGAGATCCAGAGGTTGCGGTAGGCGATGCGCTTACCAGTGGACTCCCAGAAGCTGTTGTCTTCCGGGCGCCAGTCGGTGATGTCGGCACCACTCTGGCTGGCTGGCGCGGCTGCGCCGGGGGATATTGCGGTTTTCATGGTTTCCTTTCAGCCGTTGAGGGCGAATCCGGTGGCATTTCTGCCCATCAGCTCGGTGCGGCGGACTTCCGTCCAGTACATCCAGATCAGCGAGACCCAGACCACGCCATACATCAGCATGAAGGCGCTGGAGCGGATGCCGGTCAGGTCCATCAGGGCGCCGAACAGGATGGGCAGGATGAATCCGCCCATGCCGCCGGCAAGACCGACGATGCCGCTCACGGTGCCGATGTTGCTGGGGTAGTCATCGCTGATGTACTTGAAGACGCTGGCCTTGCCGAAGGCGAAGGCAATACCCAGCAGGAACATCAGGGCGGTGAACATGGTCACGTTGAGGCCGATATGGAAGGTCTTCGGTCCGGCGGTGGTGACGATGGTCATGTCGGTCTGCGGATAACTCAGCAGGAACAGGCATATCCAGCTCACCCACATCACCCACCAGGTCACGCTGT
>JAYVRP010001102.1:0-2886 GCA_043776215.1 Rhodoferax sp.
GCGGGATCAGGCTGCCGCGAGTTCGTCCTGCAGCTTGACCAGGCGCTCGGTTTGCGCCAGCGAGATCAGGTGGCCATAAATTGCCGGCAGGTAACGCTTGTTCTTGATCTCCAGGAACAACTCGTCCGACAGGTTGTTGAGGCGTTCCTCGTTGATGACGTAGCAGCCCGAGATGTTTTTGACTTTGGCGTTGTCGCGCACCCGCAGGTTCAGCGGAGTGAACATGTTGTGTTCGGCCAGGAAGCTGCAGAAGTTGCGCGTCAGGCCGTCCATCTGCTGCAGTTCGGACAGGTACCGTTTGACGTTCTCGATCACCTGGGTAGGCTCGCCCTTCTCGTCGAACAATGCCGCGCCTTCGGTGGTGCTGACCAGGCTGCTGGCTTCATCGATACACACCACGTACTGGCCGTCGCCGCCGCCCGGAGTCAACGCAAACGGGTAACGGCGGATGATGGCCGGAACATAGGACGCCTGCCATTTGCCTGCCGCATCGACAAACAGGTTTTCTCCGGCGTTCAGGCCCAGCAATACCACTGGGCGGAATTCGTCCTTTTCCTTGTCCTCCAGGAACACGATCGGGAAGATCGCCGCCGCCCGGGTGAACTCCTGCATCGTTACATAGGCGATGTGAAACTTGGATGCAAATTCGAAACTGGAGATCTCCTTGATCTTCGTGTTGGCGTGGATTTCCTTGTTGACTGGAACGACTTTTTGGAACACAGAAAACTCCTGAGTTTGGCTCACCGAGAGGGATCGCGCCAAGACTGTGGCGCGATGGCAGTTTACACCGTGAAACAGGCGCATTGGTACGTCACGAAAACCAGGTCACGATGGAATACCGAAACCCGGCACGCACGGTCAGTACCTCGTGCGGGTACATGAAGCTGGCCGGAAAAAGCAGGGCCGCGCCCTTGGGCACGTCGACAATTTTCCGGCGCTGGAAAAACGCGAATTCGCCACCGGAGAAGTCGTCGTTGAGCACAAACGAGCAGGCCAGCTCGCGCTGCAGCGCGTGGTACGAGTCGGTGTGCTCGGTATAAAAGCCACCGGTCGGGTAACGCAGCAACTCGAAGCCCGAGTCCCTGGTGATGCGGCAACGCGGAAAACGTTCGTTGTACTTCTTCACCGCGGCTGCCGTGTACCGGTGCAGTTCCTGGTCCAGCCGGGCCCGGTGTGGCCGGTGGCGCTCGATGACTGCCCGCTCCGACAGCGAAATGGCGTCTGCATGGCGGACCGCACGGTTGACCTGCCCGGATGCCACCAGCGTGGCGTTCCATTCTGCCGAGTCGCGAAATTCGTCCAGCAAGCGCTCGCAAAACGGCGCCGGAAGCGCGTCCTCGATCAACACGATGTAGTCTTCCAGCAAGGCAGGTGTTGCGTCGGCGCTCACATCTATTTCTCCCGGTCAAAAAACACGCGGGCACGCGTGCCCTTGGCCAGCACGTAATGCAGGAACACCTGTACGTACGCCTGCCCGGCATAGGCCTCGCGCCAGTGCTCGGCCTGGCAACCCAGATACAGGAGCGCATCACCCGGCGCCAACTGCACCGTGGCCGGAGGCTGGCCGAACATCTGCAAGCCGATGTCCCAGGGCTGATCACCCTGCAGGTGCAGGCTCAAGCTGATTTCGCAGGCGTCGCGGTCGGTGTGACGGGCCAACGTGGCGTCGCGGCGGTACACACGCGAATACGCATAGGTGGGCAATACGGGTTCGCCGCACAGTTGCCCCACCTGCGGGATCTTCTCGACCAGCAGACGCACAAAGGGAAGAAAGTTGTAGCAGAACGGCGAATTCGGCACCTGCGCGTCAAAGCTGTCGGCCGTTGCCGCATGGTGCGCCGCGAGTTGCTGCGCCAAGGCCCCAGCCCGCTGGACGGAAATGAACTCCGGCACAACCACATAACCGGTGTCTTGCAGCAGATGGTTCACGCGTGACAATCCTGAAGTGATGGATCAGCCCAGCAGTCCGTGGCGCGCGGCCAGTGCAAGTTTCTCACGCTGACTCACCCCGCTGCGCCAGACGACCCCGCACAAGGAGTACCACCTGAGCAAGGTCGGCTCGAGCGCATGCGGGTAGTGGGCCATGACCAGCACTTTCTGGCGCGTACTCAGGTCCGCGTCCACCATGAAGACAAAGTCATGTTCTCTCGGGTAGGAACCGATCTGGTCCCAGTCAATGAAGCGGATACCCTGCGGGCCAAGCAAGATATTGCTGCGCCACAGGTCGCCGTGACCGAGGTGGCAGGGCGCATCCCGCAAGGCGTCCGGAAGCAAGGACGCCTCGTGCGCCAAGGCAGCGAGGGTCGAGCGTTCGGCCGGTGTCAACTCTTCCTCCGCGTCCGCCTCGGGAAGCACTCGGCCTGAGCGCTCGACGTAGTAGGCCTCGGCGTCGGAGTACAGGCCGGTCGTGCCATGTGACAACAGACCGAACTTGTCGCTGGGTATGGCATGCACCATCGCGAGCTTCTGAGCCAGCAGGCGCAGCTCGTCGTCCGACGCACGGGCCGACAGGGGCACTCCTTCGACGTACCGCTCCAGCACACATTTCCCATCCCGGTACACGACCTCGGGCAGCAGCCCGCTTGCGGCGAAATGCTGGTAGGCGAGCGCGACCCGACGCAATTGCTCCTGACCGTATACCGGCACGCGGAAAACAAACAGGCCGTCCGCGGTCTTGAAACGCAGCACGACATTGCCGCCCCCGACCTTGAACTCCGGCGTGTCGAGCACGGTCCAGCGCAGCAAGTCCCCCACGACGTACACGAAATGGTCGTCGATTTCGTTGAGGAACCGCTGGAATCCGGGGTCGGACGGGTCGTGCCTCACTGCCCGGCGCGCACGAGGCGCAGGCGCTGGCCACCGACGTTGAAGGTGCCGGCGGCACCG
>JAYVRP010001103.1:0-9689 GCA_043776215.1 Rhodoferax sp.
CTGGGTGCGGGCGACAAAATTGTCTATGAGGTGGCGGACAGCGCGTCGGCGCGTCCTCAGGCCATGGCGGCCGTCACCCGGTATGCGGCGGATCCCAATGTATTGGTCATCCTGGGCCCGACGACTGCGCCGGAGGCGATTCCATCGGCTGGCGTGGCCAACGACGCCAAGGTCCCCATGAAGGCCATGACCAACGCGGTGGCCCTGCTTGCCGCCGGCCCATGGGGTTTCATCTCGGCGCAGCCCCCGGTCATCACCATGCCACAGCTCGGTGACTACGCGGTCGACGTCGCCAAGGTCAAGGCTTGTGCCACGATCCGGTTCACCGACAACGAGGCGTATGTCGACCTCGAACGCATGTTCGTCGAGCACACCCAGAAACGCGGCATGACGATCGTCGACCGGTCCGGCATCAAGCAGGCGGATTCCGACTTCTCCACCATCGCTACCCGAATCGTGGCCGCCAAGCCGGATTGCGTGATGCTGTTCACACTCGGGCCGTCAGCCGCCAACCTGGCAATCCAGTTGAAGCAGGCCGGTTTGCCGGCCAACGTGAAGCTGATCGGCCAGACCGGGCTGTCTTCGCCCCAGTTGATTTCCATCGGCGGCGCAGCGGTCGAGGGTCTGGTCTTCAATTCGGACTGGACACCCGGCGGCAACTCGCCAGCAGGGCAGGCATTTGCCGCAGCGTACAAGGCCAAGACCGGCAAGGACGCGGACAACTGGGCGGCGCTGGGTTACAGCTACATGACGGTGGTGGCCCACGCGATCAAGGCGGCCTCGCCCAACCCGACGCGCGAGAAGATCCGCGACGCCATGGCCAAGACCAAAGATGTGCCGGTGGTGATCGGTACCGGAAAGTACAGCTACGTGGACCGGATCCCGACCTATGGCTCGACCTTCCTGATGGTGAAAGACGGAAAGTTCGTCGCAGCCCCTCAGTAACGGCACTCCTTTACTGAGGTGATCGCTGGCGGATACACGCGCCGGCGCTTCACCGGAACAGCGGAACAGCATGATTGCGCAGCAAGTTTTGAACGGGTTGGTGCTAGGCGGCGTGTACGCGCTGTTCGCACTCGGCTTCACGCTGATTTTCGGCATCCACCGGATCATGAACATGGCGCACGGCGCGGTCTTCATGTCCGGCGCCTTCATCGGTCTGTACACGGTGCGCGCGGGCATGCCGATCTGGGTCGCCCTGCCTGTAGCCATGGTGGGCGCGGGGCTGATCTCGATCCTGGTGGAGGTGATCGCGTTCAAGCCGCTGCGCAAGCTGGCGTTGGCCGACGCCGAGCTGGCATCGATCATCTCCAGCATTGGCGCCGGCCTGATCGTGCTGAGTGTCGGCCAGTATGTGTCGAAGACGGAAACCATGCGTTTCCCGTTTGGCACCGTACCGGTCGATGCGATACAACTTTTTGGCCTGCGCGTCACCATGCTCCAGTTGCTGATGCTCGGTGTGGCGGTGTTGATGGTCGCATTGCTGGCTTTTTACCTGTACCGCACGCCGCAGGGTCGGCAGATACGCGCGGTCGCCGGCAACTACCGCGCGGCGCAATTGCTGGGTGTCAATCCCAACGTGATTTTCTATCAGACCTTTTTTCTCTCCGGTGCCCTCGCGGGGGCCGCGGGCGTCATGGTGGGCCTGGCGTTTAATGCGGTGCAGTTCCTGATGGGGGAGCCCTTCCTGCTGAAGGCGTTTGTCGCCATCATCCTGGGCGGCCTGGGCAGCGTGCCCGGCGCTTTGGTGGGTGGCCTGGTGCTTGGCCTGCTGCAGTCCTTGTCTGGCGCCTATCTGCCTGCGTTGCTGGTGGACGCCGTGATTTTCCTGCTGCTGTTCGTCATTCTGATGGTGCGACCGGACGGCTTGTTCGCGCAGAGCGTGCCAGAGTCCCCGACCAAACGCGTCTAGGCGAACCACCATCATGGACTTCCTTGCCCCTCACCTGCCACTGCTGGACCTGATATTCATCGGCACCGGTTATGCGCTCAGCCAGGCGATAGTTTTTCGCGCTGGCACCTTTTCTGTCGCCACATCGGGGTTCGCCGCGCTGGGCGCCTATTGCGCCGCGATCCTGACTGTGAAACATGGCCTGCATCCTGCGGCTGCGGTGGGTTGTGGTGTGTTGCTGGGCCTGTTGTGCGGGTTGCTGCTGTCGATGCCTTTGGCGCGTCTGCGCGGCACCTACCAGGCCATCGCGTCGCTCGCGTTCGTGGAAATCCTGGTGGCCTTGATCCTGTATTTTGAAGGTCTGACCGGTGGGCCGCTGGGCTTTCACAACATACCGCGTCTGGCGACACCCTGGATGCTCTTTGCGGCGATGGTCGCCACGATGGCGTTGCTGATCGTGCTCGGGCAGGGGGGTATCGGGCGCGCCTTTGATGCCATGCGCCAGGACCCGGCGGTGGCGGCGTCCCTGGGGGTCAACCCTACCAAGTACCACGTGTTGTCGTTTGCGCTCTCAGGTGCCATCGCGGGCCTGTTCGGTGGGCTGGATGCCTTGCGCAATTTCAGTCTCACGGCCGAGCAGTTCGGCTTCGGCATCCTGATTGGCACCTTGTCGGCGGTCGTGCTGGGCGGGCGCCGCAGTGTGTTCGGGCCGCTGGTCGGAACCACGATCCTGGTGTTGCTGCCGGAAGTCTTTCGGCCGCTGGCGGACTATCGGCAGGCCGTGTATGGCCTGTTGCTGGTGGTGGTCATGGCGTTTTTGCCGTTCGGGGTTTTCGACAGCATCGTCATGAAACTGCACAACCGCCGACTGGCGCGCGCGGGCATGCTGGCGCCCAGGGCGGAAACATGAGTTCGCTGATTCTCAAGGGCGTTGGCAAGCGGTTTGGCGGCTTGCAGGCCGTGACGCCGTTCGACATGGAGATCGCGCGCGGCAAGATCACCGGGCTGATCGGGCCCAATGGCGCTGGCAAGACCACAGTGGTCAATCTCATCACCGGTGTCTACAAACTCAGCCAGGGCAGCATCAAGTTTGGCGATGTGGACCTCACCGAAGCCCCCCGACACGAGGTTGCGCGTGCCGGGCTGGCGCGCACCTACCAGACCATCCGGCTGCTGCCTGATGCGACGGTGGTCGCCAACGTGATGATCGGCATGTACCGGCACCAGAAAACGTCCCTGCTGGCGCAGTTGTTCGGGCTGCCGTCCTCGCGTGCCGAGACTGCACGTTTTCGCGAGGAGGTCTACCGCCTGCTGGATCGTTTCGGCATGACGAAATACGCCGATTACCCGGCGGGCGCGTTGTCGTATGGTGATCAGCGTCGCGTGGAGATGATGCGCGCCTTGGCGCTCAAGCCCGAAGTGCTGCTGCTGGACGAACCCGTGGCCGGCATCAACGATGTCGAATCTGCCAGGCTGGGCGAGATATTTCGCGCGCTGGCTACCGAAGGTGAGGGAATGGCCGTGTTGCTGATCGAGCACAACATGCGTTTTGTCACGAATCTGTGTGATTACGTGTACGTGCTCGACAGCGGCGAGTTGATCGCGCAGGGCAGCGCCGCGCAAGTGGTGAATGACCCGGTCGTCATCAAGGCCTACCTGGGCGAGGACGAAGATGCTTGAAATTTCCCAGCTGCACGCCGGTTACAGCGGCAACGAAGTGCTGCACGGCGTTTCCCTGCGGGTGGACGAGGGCGATATGGTGGCGATCATCGGCCCGAATGGCGCCGGCAAGTCGACGCTGCTCAATTGCATCAGTGGGCTGGTGCGCGCGACCCGCGGCACGATCAAGCTGGCGGGGCGCGACATCACGGGCGAAGAGGCGTTTGTCATTTCCCGCGCCGGTTTGCTGCATGTGCCCGAAGGGCGGCAGATTCTCGGCGAGTTGACCGTTCTGGAGAATCTGCAGTTGGGCGTCACCGCGCTGCATCACCGAAAGCCCACGCACGATCTGCGCCGCGTCTATGCGTTGTTTCCCATTCTCGAGGAGCGCAGCCAGCAACGCGCCGGCTCCTTGTCGGGTGGTCAGCAGCAGATGCTGGCCATTGGCCGCGCATTGATGGGCGCTCCGCGCCTGTTGCTGCTGGATGAACCCAGTCTGGGCCTGTCGCCCTTGTTGTCCAAGGTGGTGCTGGGCGCCCTGCGGGACCTGAACAAGGAGGGCCTGACGATTCTGCTGGTGGAGCAGAATGCGCGTGCGGCCTTACGCTCCACCGGTCACGCCTATGTGCTCGAGCAAGGCCGGAGCGTGCACCAGGGCCCGAGCCACATGCTGGCGCAGGACCCCGACGTCATTTCGCATTACCTGGGCCAGGCTGGCAAGGTCGTACCGCCCGTGGCCGGGCGCTGAAGGAGGCAATTGCATGGACAAGGCGGAGTTGAAAGAGCAGGTCCTCGAGGCGGTACACGGGCTGGCCGCTTATGGCCTGGGGCCCGGCATCGGCGGCCATGTGTCGGTTCGGGTGCCTGGCGCGCGGCAGTTCTACATCAATGCCTTCGACAAGACCTTCGAGGAGATGCGGCTGCAGGACATCGCACTGGTCGACTTCGAGGGCAAGGTCGTTGGCGGCGATACGGTGGTGAGCCTGGGCCTGACCTTTCACCACGGCATCTACGAACAGCGCGCGGATGTACAGGCCATTGTGCATACGCATGGCTTCTGGCTCACTGCGCAATCGGCCTTCGGCCGCCCGCTGCGCAACCTGCACAACCTGGCCACGTATTTCGACGGCCGCACCGCCGTCAGCCCGAGCGACGACTTCGCCGACATCGGGCCGGCCTTGCGCAAAGACGACGTTGCGATCATCATTCCCTGGCATGGCGCGATCACCGTCGGCGAAGACCTGGCAACCGCCGCTGCGCTGCATGTGACGATGGACTACGCGGCCCGGCTCGACGTGACCCTTCCCTCGCACACCCCGGTGATGCCCCCCGGCATGTGCGCGGATGTCAAGGCCGTGTTGGCCAGGACCAACTACCTTCCCATCACCTGGGGCCTGATTCAGCGCAAGGGCCGTGACAACTTCGATGGCAAACGGGTGATCGCGCGGCCTGCGGCCTGAGGCGGCGATCGGACCACGAGGAGAATGAAGATGGAAGCACTCAAGGAAAAACCAGCCAGCGGCGCAAGCGCCGCCGGATTGGCGTTCACATCCCGTCCGATCGCGTTTCGCATCGGGGCGGAGGTCTCGGGTCTCGACCTCAAGCGCAGTGACGAGCTGTCAGACGCGACGGTGCAGGCACTCTGGCGGCTGCTGTGTGAACGCGGCATCCTGCTGTTTCGCCGGCAAGGGCTCAGCCACGACCAGCACCTGGCGTTCACGCGCCGCTTCGGCCCGCTGGCTGCCACCGGCATGACCAGCCGCTACGCACCACCCGGCTACCCCGACCTGTTCACGGTCACCAACATCAAGACCAATGGCGCGCGCTCGGAGACCGAGAATGCGGCCCAGCAGTGGCACGCCGACCAGTCCTTCCTGCCGGTGCCGGCGCGCGCGTCGATGCTGCGTTGCGAGTTGGCGCCGCAAAATGGCGGCGACACGATGTTCTCCAGCATGTACGCGGTGTATGACAGTTTGTCGGATGGGCTCAAGGCCACGCTGGGTTCGCTCAGCGCGTTCCATACCTTGCTCAATACCCGCTGCCTGGTGATGACCAACCGCAAGCCCATGAACGAGACCGAGGTCGCCAAGGTCGAGGGTGCCCACCATCCCGTGGTGCTGACGCACCCCGACACGGGGCGCAAGTGCCTCTACATCAGCGACCAGATGGTCGACCATTTCGATGGCTGGACGGTCGCCGAGAGCAAGCCGCTGCTGGACTACCTCTGCAAACAGATCGAACACCCGGCCAACACCTACCGCCACCGTTGGGAGGCAGGGGACGCGATCCTGTGGGACAACCGCTGCAGCCAGCATTACGCACCGCTGGACTACGATTTCGCGGCGCTCGACCTGCCAGAGAACCGCCGCCAGATGTTCCGCTCGACACTGGCCTGACTGCGATGGAACAGGTCGGCTTCGAAGCGCGGCCGCTGTCCTGGCGCACCGGCTCCGAAATCCTGGGCCTGGACCTGCGGCACGCCAGCGACTTGGCGCAACCAACCGTCGACGCGCTGTGGCGACTGCTGGGCGAGCGCGGCATCCTGCTGTTTCGCAACCAGCACCTCGACCATGACCAGCATCTGGCCTTCACGCGGCGCTTCGGCCCGCTGGCCAAGACCGGCCTGCTGGGCAAACATGCACCGCCGGGATATCCCGACCTGTTCATGGTCACCAACATCAAGACCAACGGCCAGCGCTCCGAGACCGAAAACGCCGCCCAGCAGTGGCACTCGGACCAGTCGTTCCTGCCGGTGCCCGCACGTGCCTCGCTGCTGCGTTGTGTGCATGCGCCGCAATTCGGCGGCGACACCCTGTTTGCCAATATGGTTCAGGCCTGCGAGGCGCTGTCCGACGGCCTGAGGACGACGCTGGAGGGATTGCGTGCGTTCCATTCGCTGTTCAGTTCGCGCACGCTGGCGCAATCCGGGCGCAAGGCCTTCAGCACCGTGGAGGAAGAGGAGTTGCAGCGCCTGAGCGGCACCTTTCACCCGGTGATTCACACCCACGGTGACAACGGGCGCAAGGCGCTGTTCGTGAGCGAGCAGATGGTGGACCATTTCGAGGGCTGGAGTGTGGCCGAGAGCACCCCGTTGCTGGACTATCTGTTCGCGCTGTCGGTGCGCCCGGCGCACACCTACCGGCACCGTTGGCAAGCGGGGGACATCGTCTTCTGGGACAACCGCTGCACCATGCACTATGCCCCACTGGACTACGACTTCGCCGCGCTCGATGACCCCGTGAATCGGCGCCTGATGTTTCGCAGCACGCTGGCCTGAGCGGAACGTCAAGGAGCCCATGATGTTCGAAGGATTCACGCGCCGCGATGTCGCTCTGGGCGATGTCACCATCCATGGTGTTGTGGGAGGTCAGGGCGACCCGGTGCTGATGCTGCATGGCTACCCGCAGAATCTGTCGGAGTGGGCCCGCCTGGCGCCGCTGCTGGTGCAGGCCGGGTATACCGTCGTGTGTGCCGACCTGCGGGGGTATGGCGACTCGTCCAAACCACCGGGCACGCCCGACCATTCCAACTATTCCTTCCGCGCCATGGCGGCGGACCAGGTGGCGCTCATGCAGGTGCTGGGTTTTGAGCGCTTCCATCTGGTCGGCCACGACCGCGGCGGCCGGGTGGCGCACCGCATGGCGCTCGACTGGCCGGCCCAGGTGAGGTCGTTGGCCTTGCTGGACCTGGTGCCGACCTGGGCCTTGTACCACCAGACCAACCGGACCATCGCATCGACCTACTGGCAATGGTATTTCCTGCCCCTGCCGGCGCCGTTTCCGGAGCGCCTCATCGGTGCCGATCCCGACTACTACTTCGAGAACTGCCTCGTGAGCACCGGCGGCAAGGGGCTGGACAGCTTCGATCCCGCGATGCTGGCGGAGTACCGGCGTTGCTGGCGGGATCCGGCCATGGTCCATGCGTCGTGCTGCGACTACCGCGCAGGACGCAGCGTAGACCTGGCCCACGACGAGGCCGACCTGCACGTCAAATTGCAGTGCCCGGTGCTGGCGCTGTGGGGCGCCGATGGCCTGATGTGCCAGCTGATGGACATCGAGGCCGCCTGGCGCGCGCGTGTGGACAAGCTGCGTGTCGGCACTGTCCCGGGCGGGCATTGGTTCCCCGAGCATTCCGCACCGCAGACGGCCGCTGCGCTGACGAATTTCTTCGCTACCCAGCAGCACTGATTTCTTTTTTTGACTCTCAACAAGGAGGACCGATCATGTCCAGACGATTCGAAGGCAAGGTATTACTCACGACCGGTGGCGGCTCCGGTCTGGCCGCCGCCGTGGCGCGGCGGTTTGCCAGCGAGGGGGGCCGGGTTGCGGTGCTCGACATCGATGCCGGGCGTGCCGCGGCGGTGGCGGCGGAACTCGACGGCTCGATCGGCATGGCGGTCGACGTGGCGAGCGAAGAGGGTGTGCGTGATGCCGTGGCCAGTGCGCACAAGCAACTCGGGCGCATCGATTGCGTGTTCAACGCTGCCGGTCATGCCGACTTCGGCCCCATCGAAGAATGGACACTGGAGCGCTGGAACCGCATGATGGGTGTGCATGTGGGCGGCACCTTCCTGGTGTGCAAAAACGTGTTGCCACTCATGCGTGCGCAGGGCGGCGGTTCGATTGTCAATGTGGCGTCGATCGCGGCCATCGTGGCGCAGCCGAAGAATTCGCCCTACGGCGCCGCCAAGGCGGCGATTGCCGGCTTTTCACGCCAGCTCGCGCTGGAGGCGGCACCGCTGGTGCGGGTGAATGTGGTGGCGCCTGGGCGCATCCGCAGTGGCATGACGGTGCCCCTGTGGAAGATGCGTGGCGGCGGCGACGTCGATACCGGCGTGGCGCAGGCGGCCGCGCTCAACATGCTCAAGCGTGTGGGTGAACCCGAGGATATCGCCGGCCCGGTGTGTTTCCTCTTTTCAGACGATGCCGCCTTCGTCACCGGCACCACGATCGTGCCCGACGGTGGCGAGACGATCCAATAGCCATGGGTGCGCAGACCGAACTGCACGCCGGGCCGCGTGGGCGCATCATGGCCATGGACTCGGCCTACGACGTGGCGCCGGCCAACCGCGACCGGGATGTGGTGGTGAATGCGTCCTACGTAGGCGTATTGCCGGCACGTTTCGTGGCCGAGCAGCGGCCACGCGGTGCGATTGGCATCGACTGTGCGGTCGGGCCGGCCGGTGCGTCGATTGCCGGCTTGTGGTACCTCGAGGCGCTCAATATCCCGGCGGCGGCCGCTGACGTGATGACGGTGCGCCTGGGGGACGGGGTGGACCTCCATACGCAGGGCCGCATCAGTTTTGCCAACCGCCCTGCCATGGACTGTGGCGTGGTGCCCGGCATGTCGGTGCGTGATGCCGCGCTGGCCATGCTGGAGCGTGACCCGTGCGCGCCCTCGGCGTCGGACGTCACCAACCGCACCGTGATGGAGACCGGCCCCGACGGGCGCCAGGTCATCTGCACCGATTCGATCGCGTTTGCCTTGCCCGAGGACGTGCGCCACGTGCTCGTCACGGCGGGTCACACCGGGCGCAGCGCCGTGCCGTACCTGCGCAAGGGCCGGCCCTTTGGTTTCATCTGCTCGGACGGCGGCAAGGGCCGCGAAGAGGCCGGCGTGGCGGGGCTGTTCCAGGTTGAGGCCGACGGGTTGGCGGGCGCCACGGTCGATGCCCGCACCGCCCGCATGGGAGACGGCCTGAGCTCTTACCACGACGGCACTATCAGCGCCGTGAACGCGCTGGCACAGGCGGCGGGTGTCCGGGTCGGCATGCACGCGGCGCAGGCTGCTGCGCTGCTGCTGCGGCGCCAGAGCCAGTGAAGATGTCGTAGCGAGCGGCTCAAGGTGGCGAATACAACACCGTTCGGGCTGAGCCTGTCGAAGCCGCCTGCCCTGGGCTCGTCGAAGGGAGCTTGTCGAAGCCGCCTGCCCTGGGCTAGTCGAAGGGAGCCTGTCGAAGCCTGTCCTGAGCCTGTCGAAGGGTCCTCGCGAGCCCTTCGACAGGCTCAGGGCGAACGGTTTTTTTGACCTTTCAGGAATTCATTACACCGTTCGGGCTGAGCGGTGTAATCGCCGCGACGCGGCGCAAGGCGTTGCCAAGAAACAACGGGTCAATATCGCTGTTTGCCCATTTTCCGTG
>JAYVRP010001104.1:0-2879 GCA_043776215.1 Rhodoferax sp.
TTGGGCCTCTACCCGGCGCATGACGGCTCGCTGGCCAGCCTGCTCGATAGCCGCGCCCGGGTTGCACCGGAACGCGAATGCCTGGTCTATCAGGGGTCGTCGCTGAGTTATGCGCAAGTGCGCGACGCGGTCGCCCGTACGGCCGCCGCGCTGGCCGGGCGCGGCGTGCGCGCCGGCGACCGGGTTGCGGTGATGTCGCGAAACCATCCGTCTGCCGTGCTATTGCTGTTTGCACTTGCCAGCATCGGCGCAACCATGGTTCCGTTGAACCCGGACTACGCGGTGACGGAAGCCGCCTATGTACTGGGGCATGCCGATGTCTGCGGGGTGATCTGCTCGCCTGACGTGTTGCCGCGCGTACAAGCGGCGCTTGCCACCATGGGCCACACACCGTGGCTGATGCTCAATGATCGGCCGGATGACGGCCTGCAGTCCGGCCTCGCCGTGCTGGGTGACGAGGCGGCGCGGGCAAACCTGCAGGTGCCTGCGCCACAGGGAAGCAGCAGCACCTGCGTCTTCATCTACACCTCCGGCACGACCGGATTTCCCAAAGGCGTGATGCACAGCCAGCGCAACCTGGTCATGGCCGGCGAAGGTTTTGTGGAGCGCATGCACCTGCAGCCACAAGACCGCTTGTTGTGTGTGCTGCCGATGTTCCACATCAACGCCATCTTCTACTCGCTTGGTGGCGCGCTCGCCGCCGGCGCCACGCTGATCCTGGAGCCGAAGTTCTCCGCATCGAGGTTCTGGCAAACGGTGAAAGAGACCGGCGCTACCGAGGTCAACACGATTGCCGCCGCCAGCAGCATGCTGATGCAGCGTCCCCGCAGCGAGTTTGTAGCTGGCCACCAGCTACAGAAGATCTACGG
Organism: Rhodoferax sp.; assembly: GCA_043776215.1. Classification (GTDB taxonomy): domain Bacteria; phylum Pseudomonadota; class Gammaproteobacteria; order Burkholderiales; family Burkholderiaceae_C; genus CAISIP01. The sequence goes on from JAYVRP010001104.1 coordinate 870, forward strand.
CGCGCCTTTCAGCGCGGAAACCTATCGGGTGTTCCACGAGGAGTTCCAGGTACCGACGCTGATCGAGGGTTATGGCATGTCCGAGATACCGGGCGCGCTGAACAATCCGTTCGAGGGCCCGCACAGGATCGGAAGCATGGGACGACCAAGCCGCCACCCCGACCCGGCCGTCCAACTGGCAGAACTGCGCATCGCCGACGATGCGGGCAAGTTTCTCGGCGTGAGCGAAGTCGGTGAGTTGGTGGTACGCACACCGATCATGATGCAGGGATATTTCAAGGACGAAGCGCAGACCCGCGCCTCCTTCCGCGACGGCTGGTTCCTGACCGGTGACCTGGCCAGTGTCGACGCGGACGGCTATTTCTGGTTCGTCGCGCGCAAGAAGGACATCATCCGCAAGCGTGGCGAAAATATCTCCGGTGCCGAACTCGACCGGGTAATCGGCACGCATCCGGCCGTGCTGGAGGCGGCGGCGATTCCGGTTCCCGACGCGCTGGGCGAGGATGAAATTCTGGTGGCCGTGGTGACGCGGCCGGGCATGACCGTGACGCCGCACGGGATTGCCCAATGGTGCGCCGAGCACCTGGCTGCAATCAAGGTGCCGCGTTATGTGGCGCTGGTGGACGCTCTCCCACACACCCCGACGCACCGCGTGGAGAAATTCAAGTTGCGCCAGGATGCGGCGCTGCGCGCCGCGGCGGTGGACCTTCGCACAGAGAAGACCTGACGACGACCGCCAAGCCGTCAATCCGGCCGGCAGGCTCGCCCGTCAGGCGCTTACGGCTGCCTTGGCCGCTGTCCAGCGCTGCAGCTTGTCGCGGGCACCATTGAGCGCCGGGTCCATGCCTTTGTCGTGGCCTTCGCGCTTGGCGCACAACTCGATTACGTAACCGTTGGGGTCCCGGAAATAGACCGAATCGATGAACCCGTGGTCTGATATTCCGCGGGTTTCAATGCCCTGCGCCTTGCCCTTGGCCAGCATGGTGTCGACGGCGTCGCGGCTGACCTCCAGCGCGATATGCAGGTCATAGTCGTGCTGCGCCTTGAACTCGAAAGCCATGTCCGGCGCCTCGAAGAACGCAAGGCAAGAACCGTCGTCGAGTTGGTAGAAGGTGTGCAGCGTCTGGGTTGGCCGGCCGCTCTTGCTTTCCTTGATCTCCAGCGTGCTGACCAGCGGCAGGCCGAGAAATTCCTCGTAGAAGGCCCGCGTCTGCTCGGAGTCGCGGCAGCGGTAAGCGTTGTGGTGCAGTTTGCGGATCATCGTCTTACTCCCGGCCATGTTGCAGCTTAGACCACCACGAACTTGGACTTGTCCAGGCTGGCACCATAGCCCTCAATGACCTGGTGCACCGGTCCCCAGCTCTTGAGTGCCTTCATGCGCCCGAGCCACTGCTTGACGTTCGGGTACGCGGCATAGTCGCTGCCAGTTACCTCGCCCAGGAATACGAACTCGGCGCAGAAGTAGTCGGCGATCGTCATGGTGTTCCCGCACACGTAGCTGTTACTGCCCAGGAAGTGGTCGTTGAGCACCTTCAGCCATCCTGCGGCACGCTCCTTGCCCCACACCAGCGTCGCGTCTTGCGCCTCGTCGCTGCGCCGCTTGTGCATCGGGAAGATCTGCGGGTACGCCAGGCCATAGGCGAGGTCACGGCAGAGCTGGGTGTTGATCCAGTCCATGCGCTCGTTGACGCGTGCGCGCTGCTGCAGGTCCTTCGGGTACAGCGGCGAGTTGGCCTTGTCGGCCAGATACTTCAGGATGGCCGAGCTTTCGGTCAGGCGGAAGTCTCCATCCTCCAGCGTGGGCACAAGACGGTTCGGGTTCATGCCCACGTAGGGGGGCTGATGGTGTTCACCCGTGAAAAGGTCTACCACCTGCATCTCAAGGGCGATGCCGCTTTCTGCGGCAAACATCATGATCGGTCGGCTGGTGGTGGAGGCGGGGTGGTAGTGCAGTTTCATCGTGGCTCCTTCAGGACTTGGTTTTTGGAAGCGCAAAGCTTAGCAGGCATC
>JAYVRP010001105.1:0-2877 GCA_043776215.1 Rhodoferax sp.
CTTGAGGTCGGCGATATAGGCTTGCTGATTCGCATCGTAGGCGAACATCTTGTTGTTGATTTGTGTGCATTCGTTGCAGGTCGAGCAACGCGCAGTCTCAATATAGGCTTCGTCGGGCGAGCGTTCCGCCTCGGGCTCGGCCACCACCGCGGCGACCAAGGGCGAGGTTGCTGCCGACGCAGCCTGCAAAGGTGTCGGGGCCACCACCACCGGGCTCCCGCGCACGGCCTGCGCCGCTTGCTCCCATGCCATCTTTTCGCGTGCCAGCAACCTCTGGGCATGCGAGTTGTGAATGCCGCCGAGTTCCTGCAGGCTGTGCCACATGGCACGGCATCGGCGTGCCTCGCGGACCAGTGTCTCGTCGACGACCACCTTCTGCAGGCGGTTCTGCGCATCGACCGCAAGCAGACTCGGCACCTGCTGCATACGCTTCGTGTCCTCCCCGGCGACCGTGTCCTCGGCCGGGGCCAGCGTGTCGTCCCACTGTTCCTGCGGCACGCGGGCAAAGTGCCGCTGGTAACGCGGGTCCCCAAGGACAAAGTCGATCATCGTGAACGCAAGCTGTTGCGACACGCTCTGGCAGCGTGCGTCCTGGTACACAAAGTCTTCCAGTGGCCAGTCCAGTTCGGGCTGCGGGTTGTCAGCGAGCGAAAGGCGCGAAGCCCAGTCCATTCCGGCGGATGGATCGTGGACAAAGGCGGGAAACACCCGCGATTGGAGCGCGGCTGCGGCCACCAGGTAGGCGGGGAGTCCCGCCTCTTTCCCTGATGCGCCGGAGAAGATGCTGTACAGGGCCGGGCCCGGGAAGTCGAGCCCGCGCTGGATCTGCGGGACCAGGCGCAACAGATTCGAACTTGGCGATTGCAGGACAAAGACCGAGTTCAACCCCAGGGCCATGCTCGCCAGGCGCCGACTGTGAAGTGCAAAGGCCAGGTGACCTTGGTCAAAGGGAGATGGCTCGATGACGTCGTCCGTCTGCACCAGGATCTTGACCGGCAGATCGGCCGACAGGATCTCGTACACCTGCGTGTGATCGGCCGCCGACATCCGGGCCGTGTTGAGCAGCACCAGGTAGCCCGGGAAGAGCGCCAGGTCCTTGGCATCGAGGCCATTCACTCCCAATGTTTGAAATATCGGGCCGTGCCTGGCCTCGCTGTACTCCCCTTTGACCTCCAGCTCCGCGATAGCAACCGCCCGGGCCAATTCAATGGCGCCGGGCAGGCGCTCGCGATAGGCCTGGAGCGCACCGGCACAAGTGTCGAAGGTGAAGGAGTACGCGGTGTCGGCCATGCCGGGTGACGCCGCAAAAAACTGCTGCGATTGCAGCACGTCGAGCAGGCCCTGCATTCGCTGCCGCCGGCTGTCGGTCATGTGGCTGCCGGGCGCGGACCTGCTGAGCAGCCGCGACATCGCGTCGAAATCAAAGTGGTCCATCGGGCCGGAGCCAAATGCAGACTGGAGCTTGGCAGCGGTCTTTGCTGCGGCTGAATTCACGAAATCCGCCTTCAGGATGTCGGACAGCTTGAGCACCAGCTGGTTGATCGTCCGGGTGAAAACCCGGGCGCGCCGGCGCTGCGTGACGCCCCACGCATGGCTGAGCAGAACGGACGGCGTACGCTCGTCGCAATCCAGCAATTCACCGTCGACTTTCAGGTGGGCGCGGACGCGCGACAGGCTGTCCGCGAACTCCTTGTCGTCCTTGCCCAGGGCTTGGGCCGCCATGTCCCAGGTGGCGCCGAGCGTGCCGACGACACCACTCGCGACGCGCGCCCGGATGTCGTGCTCAAGCCGCAGCACATGGTGGCGGATGCGGTCGGCGTCCTTGCCATCGGCGATTTTTTCCAGCACACCATCGACCAACCGGGACATCGGCACGGCACCACTGCCGTCCATCGGCTCCGCGGGCAGAACCGCCGGGAAGTCATAACGCAGCTGCGTCAAGTCCCGATATGCCGAGAACAAGGCGGGGCGAAGACCGAGCCCTTCGATGCCATCGAGATGCCCGCTGGCCCTTGTTCCGGTCAGATAAAAGGTCACGCGCGCCTGCAGTTCCGCTTCCATGTGGTTTTCCCTGCTCAAACCGTGTATTTGTCGAGTTCCGCCTCGAAGCCGCGACGCACCGCGTCGGTGGTGCGCAGCACCCCGGTCTGCCGTGTCTCCTCGTAACACGGCACGCTGCGGTCCTGGTACAGGATGCCGACCGGAATCGTGTCGTGCATGGACGCTATTTCCCGCGCCCGGTTCATGTCCAGCGGGTCATGTTGCAACTGGTTCTTGTAGACCTTGGAGAGGCTCTCACTGGGGCGCAGCGCATTGTCATGACGCAGCAACTGGATCTTGTCCGGGTCCTGCACCCAGGGTTCGAGCGATTTGGGCAGCCATTCCGGGCAGCGCTGAAGGATGCGCACGAAGGACAAGCCCTTGTGCCGATACGCCGCCTGGACGATGTCGAACAGGCTCTCGGGAATCCAGTCGACCGCCTGCGCCACAAAGGAAACGTTCGCCACACCCAGCGTGACGCTCAGGGGGTTCAGCGCTTCGAGGTAACTGCCGCGCGGCGTCGTGTTGCTCTTGGTCCCCTTGGGCGATGTCGGTGATGCCTGCATCTTGGTCAACCCGTAGATCTGGTTGTCGTGCAGAAACACCGTCAGGTTCATGTTGTAACGGATGGCGTGGATCCAGTGCGCGGCGCCGATGCTGCAGCAATCACCGTCGCCGGTGTTGACGAACACGGTGAGGTCGGGCCGCGCCATCTTCACGCCTTCTGCGATCGGCAGTGCCCGCCCGTGAATGCCGTGAAAGCCGTAGGTCTTCATGTAGTGCGGGAAGCGGCTGGAGCAACCGATGCCCGAGACGAACACCGTCTTCTCGGGCCGC
>JAYVRP010001106.1:0-2873 GCA_043776215.1 Rhodoferax sp.
CGAAGTTGTGGCGTGGCCGGCTTGGTGGCCGCCCCAGCATCTACACGGGCCGCCCAAGCCAATAGGGCTGCTTGCTCTGCCTTTGGGTTGATCACATCAATTTCAATTCGCCTCATTTGATTTCTCCGGAAAGCCGTTCGACGTCTTGCGCAAAGTCTTGCAGCGGTTGCACCAGTGTCGTGAAACCATAGGCCGTCTCCACCTCGTGAGCGCCCGTATGCCGATGGTCACCCTTGCCAGTCTCGTTGTCATACCGAGCGTTAAGGGTGACGGGATTGATGCAGAATGCCTAGCTGGCAAGATGATTGGAGATGCAGACTATGAACAGGATTACCCTGGAACCCGGCAAGCGGGGTGGTAGGCCATGTATACGCGGCCTGAGGATCACTGTGTATGACGTTCTATCCATGTTGTCCAACGGTACGACGCATCAGGAAATTCTGGAAGATTTTCCTGAGTTGGAACTGGAAGATATTTTTGCGGTGCTGGCCTTTGCGGCAAATCGTGAGCACCAAGTCTACTCGCTGGCTACACAATGAAGTTGTTGCTGGACGAAAACCTGTCACGCCGACTGGTGCCATTTCTCCAGCATGACTATCCAGGCAGTTCGCAGGTGGTGCTGTTGGGGCTAGAGGCGGCATCGGACAGCATCGTATGGCAAACAGCGAAAGATCACGGCTTTGCCATAGTGACACGTGATGCCGATTTTGAAGAGCTTTCATTGGTCTGGGGCCAACCGCCAAAGGTAATATGGTTGAAGATGAAGAATCAATCGCGCGCGGCCACGCTCAAGATTCTTTTGGACAATCGGACAATGATCGAAAACGCTTTGCAGCATCTTGGACAGGCGTGTGTTGAGGTCTCAGATTAGTTCTGCGCTCCCTCGCGTTGCTGCCAGCGCAGCTTGGCAATCCAGTCCCCTTCATGTCAACGACCCCGCCCCCATTTGCCCCCTAGAATCTTCACAGTAGCCAACACCGCCCCATAGGAGCCCCGCTTTGAACGTCACCCAAGAAGTCCTGCGCGTGCTCGATGACGTGCTGAGCCTCAATGGCCGCAGTGCGGCATTCACCCGCGACACGCCCCTGCTCGGCGCCATCCCCGAGCTGGACTCCATGGCCGTGGTATCGCTCATCACCAGCATGGAAGACAATTTTGGCCTGGTGGTGGACGATGACGACATCGACGGCGCCACATTTGCGACCGTCGGCTCGCTGGTCGACTTTGTCAGCGGCAAGCTGGCCGGCTGATTGAACCCAGAGAACAGAGGCCATTCATGAAAATCACCGTTGTCGGTACTGGGTACGTAGGTTTGGTGAGTGGGGCCTGCATGGCCGAGGTTGGCAACGACGTGTTGTGCCTGGACCTGGACCTGGAAAAGATCCGCATCCTGCAAGAAGGTGGCATCCCGATCTACGAGCCCGGGCTGCAGGAGATGGTAAGCCGCAACGTGGCCGCGGGCCGCCTGCACTTCACCACCAACATCGAACAAGCCGTGCAGCACGGCACGATCCAGTTCATCGCCGTGGGCACGCCGCCCGACGAAGACGGCTCAGCCGACCTGAAATACGTGCTGGCGGCAGCGCGGTCCATCGGCCGGCTGATGACCGATTACAAGGTGGTGGTCGACAAAAGCACGGTGCCGGTCGGCACGGGGGACATGGTCAAGGCCGCGATTGCCGAAGAGCTGAAGAAGCGCGGGGTGGACACCCCCTTCAGCGTGGTCTCCAACCCCGAGTTCCTCAAGGAAGGCGCGGCGGTGGAAGACTTCATGCGCCCGGACCGTATCGTGGTGGGTGCCGACAACGAGCAGGCGATCTTCTTGATGCGCGCGCTGTACTCCCCGTTCCAGCGCAACCACGAGCGCCTGATCGTCACCGACGTACGCAGCGCCGAGCTGATCAAATACGCCGCCAACGCCATGCTGGCCACCCGCATCAGCTTCATGAATGAATTGGCCAACCTGGCGGAGAAGCTGGGTGCGGACATCGAGATGGTGCGCCAGGGCATCGGCTCCGACCCGCGCATTGGCTACCACTTCTTGTACCCCGGCTGCGGCTACGGCGGGTCGTGCTTTCCTAAAGACGTCAAGGCCTTGATCAAGACGGCGGCCGACCAGGCGGGCATCGATCTCAAAGTGCTGTCCGCGGTGGAGCAAGCCAACGACGCGCAGAAACACGTGTTGACCCACAAGATCACCCGGCACTTCGGAACCGACCTGACGGGCAAACACTTCGCACTCTGGGGCTTGGCATTCAAACCGAATACGGACGACATGCGTGACGCGCCCAGCCGCAGCCTCTTAAACGACCTGTTCAAGGCGGGTGCCACGGTCAGCGCCTATGACCCCGTGGCGATGCATGAGGCAAAGCGCATATTCGGGGACGAGCCCCGGCTGCGGTATGCAGGCAAGGCGATGGAAGCACTCGTTGGCGCGGATGCACTGATCATCGTGACCGAGTGGAAGGAATTCCGCAGTGCGGATCTTGACACCATCAAGCAAAGTCTGAAAACACCCGTGATCTTTGATGGACGCAACCTGTACGACCCGACGCTCGTCCGCGCGCAGGGCATCGAGTATTTGCCAATCGGGCGGTAGGACCCGTTGATGCCTACCCAACCAGAAGCCTTTTTTGCCGGCAAGCCCGGGGCGGCCCGGCCAAAGGTTTTGCCTCTTTTATGCCGCACTTGGACCCAAGCCAAGGGGATATATTTTGAACATCCATCCTTTTGCAGAAGAGATGATCAAGTCGCGTAGGGCGCAGGCGACTAACGAACGAATAGCGTTTATCCGTCGCGCGTCCGGGCCGGAAGAAACCAAAGACACCTCCTGCGACGGATAAACCGTGTTGGACTGAACCGCCGCAGTGGCG
>JAYVRP010001107.1:0-2870 GCA_043776215.1 Rhodoferax sp.
CGGCTCGATCCGCTTTGACGGGCGCGAGATCGTGGGGCTGCCGAAGAAGGCGCTGCGCTCGCTGCGTGGCCCGTCCATCGGCATGATTTTCCAGGAGCCCATGACCTCGCTCAACCCGGTGTTTCGCATCGGTGACCAGATCATGGAGACCATTCGCGCGCATGAAAACATCAGCCAGGCCGATGCACGCAAACGCGCCGTCAGCCTGCTTGGCCGGGTGGGCATCGCGATGGCGCAGCGACGCCTCGACGACTACCCGCACCAGCTGTCCGGCGGCATGCGCCAACGCGTGATGATCGCCATCGCACTGGCCTGTTCGCCGCGGCTACTGCTGGCAGACGAACCCACCACCGCGCTCGATGTGACGATACAGGCCCAATTGCTCGACCTGCTGCGCGACATCCAGCGCGACACCGGCATGGCGGTGGTCATCATCACGCACAACATGGGTGTGATCGCCGAGTTCGCGGATCGTGTACTGGTAATGTATGCCGGCCGCGTCGCCGAGCAAGGCACGGTCGACGCAGTGTTCAGCACGCCGCGCCATCCCTACACCGTCGGTTTGCTCGGCTCCACGCCGAGCCTGGAGCGCGAGGAAACGCGGCTCACCACCATCCCCGGGGTCTTGCCGCAGTTGTCGCAGACCCTGCCAGGCTGCCGATTTGCGCCGCGCTGCGGGCGCCGCACGGACGTGTGCACCGCATCGAAACCGCCTCTGGTGGACTTCGGTGGCGGCCAGCGCGTGGCCTGTTTCCATGGCGAGGTCGCGGGACCGGGAGCCGTGTCATGAGCGCCGCGCCGGGCCGCCCCAAACAAGCTCGCACCGCAGTGCGCAGCACGGAGGTCATCCAGTGAGCGAAGCTCCACTTGTCGTCGTCGAGGGCCTGACCAAGCATTACCCGGTCAAGGAAGGCATGCTGTTCCCGCGGGAGATCGGGCAGGTGCGCGCGGTCGACGGTGTGTCCTTCAGCATCGGCTCGGGTGAGACACTGGGTCTGGTTGGTGAATCCGGCTGCGGCAAGTCCACCGTGGCCCGGCTGCTGGTGCGCCTGATCGAGCCGACTGCCGGCAGCGTGCGCCTGGGCGGTGTCGATCTGGCGGCGCTGGATCCGTCCGCCCTGCGCGAGGCGCGGCGCGCCTTGCAGATCGTGTTCCAGGATCCGCAGGCATCCCTCAATCCGCGCATGCGCGCGCAGGACATCATCCTCGAACCATTACGCATCCAGGGTGCGCGTAATGGCCCCGAGCTCACGCGCCGTGGCACCGAGCTGCTCGAGATGGTCGGCCTGTCGGCGGCGCAGGCCGGGCTGTACCCGCATGAGTTCTCAGGAGGCCAGCGGCAGCGCCTGGGCATTGCCCGCGCGATCTCCACCCATCCGCGCTTCATCGTCTGCGACGAGGCGGTGTCGGCACTCGACGTGTCGGTGCAGGCCCAGATCATCAACCTGCTGCAGGACCTGCAACGCGACCTGGGCTTAAGTTACCTGTTCATCTCGCATGACCTCTCGGTGGTCAAGCACATCAGTGACCGCGTGGCCGTGATGTACCTGGGCAAGATCGTCGAGGTCGCGGACAAGCGCACCCTTTACAAATCGCCGGTGCATCCGTACACGCGCGCTTTGATCGCGTCGATCCCGGTGGCGCATCCACGCCAGCGCCAGCCACGCGAGCGACTCGCCGGTGACCTGCCCAGCGCGTTCGCGCCCCCGTCGGGTTGCGCTTTCCACACGCGCTGCCCCCATGCCGCGGAGATCTGCAAGGCCCAGACCCCGTCGCTGCGCGACCTGGATGCGGGACGCCAGGTGGCCTGCCATTTTGCCGAGCGCTTCCAAAGCGCATCGACGGATATCGCCCGCGCTGGCCTTTGAGCCAGACACCCGCTCAACAGGAGCCCGACATGCGCGTCACTGCGGTTGAACCCATCCTGCTCAAGGGCAACGAGACCTACCATGCCACGTCCGGTGCCAGCGAGGCCACCGACAACGGCGATTGGCAACTGATCATCAAGGTGTCCACCGACGAAGGTCTCACCGGCTGGGCCGACGTCGAGACGCTGGGGCCGGCGGCCGTGGCGATCATCGCCGGGCAGGGCATGGCGATCCTGGGTTTCAAGACGCTGGGCGAGTTGCTGGTGGGCGAGAACCCGCTGGAGACCGATCGCCTGTGGGACAAGTTGTATGTCGGCAGCGCCTACTACGGACGGCGCGGAATTGCGATGCAATGCATTTCGGCCATCGACAACGCCTTGTGGTCGATCCGCGCGCAGGCTTCTGGCATGGCGCTGGCCACACTGTTGGGTGGGCGGCGGCGCGATCGGGTGCTTGCTTATGCGTCCACCCTGTTCCGCGAGACGCCCGAGGGCATGGCCGAGGCGGCGCGGGCGTATGTGGAGCGTGGCTTTCGCGCCGTCAAGTTCGGTTGGGGCGTGTTTGGTGAGGACCCGGGCCGCGACCGTGAGTTGGTAGCCGCCGCGCGTGAGGCGCTGGGCCCGGACCGGCACCTGCTGGTGGACCCGGGCTGGTACCCGGCCGGCTGGTCGCGGCCCGGCCCGATGCGCAGCCTGCGCGAGAACATCGCGCTGTGCGAATGGCTGGCCGACTACCAGGTCGGGTGGGTGGAGGACTTCATCCACCCCGAAAACTTTGCCGAATACGCCACGGTCCGCGCGGCCAGCCCGGTGCCGGTCGCGGCCGGAGAGCAGGTGGCCACGCACTGGGAGTTCGAGCGTTTCATCGGCGCCGGCTGTGTGGACATCATCCAGCCTGACCTGTCGCGTTGTGGCGGGTTGACGGTGGCACGGCGCGTGGCGCAGATGGCCGAGGCGGCAGGCATCGAACTCGTTCCGCACTCCTGGCTGACGCACCTGCTCA
>JAYVRP010001108.1:0-2869 GCA_043776215.1 Rhodoferax sp.
CCAGCTGAGCTACCCCCCCACAGAAAACATTCTAGCCATGCTGCGGCTGTCCGTGTTGCGTTCGTGTTGAGCATGCGCATCGATCAGGCATTGCGCGCACGGCGCGGTGCCTCGCCCGGGCGGGTGGTCCCGAGTTACACCACGACAGCTCCATGGGGGCTTCGCGCGACCCGCGACGAACTGCCGCAACCGGGCTGCATTCTCGAGCGGCATCCGGCCTTGGTGCTGCGCGTGGGTGAAATGGTCGACCAGGCCGCGCGCTTTTGCGCGCTGGACCATCGGCCTGGGCGACAATGACGCATCTGCGATTTCCAGGACATTTCATGGCGTCGATACGCGATCCCCAGTGGTACGACAGCATGTACAACAACTTTGCGCGAGTGCCGGATGCTGCGGCACACACGGCGCGGTGGGCGCAAAGTTCACTCGAGGTGCGCCAGGCCGGCGATTGCACGCTCGACCTGCCCTATGGCGAGGAGCCAGGCGATACGTTGGATGTGTTCCCGGCGGCAACTCCCAACGCTCCGGTGCTGGTGTTCCTGCACGGCGGGTATTGGCGCGCGCTCGACAAGTCCGACCATTCGTTTCTGGCGCCCCCGTTTGTGCGGGCAGGCGCCTGTGTGGTGGTACCTAACTACGCCTTGTGCCCCGGTGAACCTGGCCAGCCGGTCACGGTACCGCAGATCGTGCTGCAGATGGTGCGGGCACTGGCCTGGGTCTGGCGCAACATTGCACAGCACGGGGGGGACCCACAGCGCATCACCGTCGCCGGTCATTCAGCGGGCGGTCACCTCGCCACCATGATGCTGGGCTGCAACTGGACGGCCCACGACCCTGAACTGCCAGCAGCGGTTGTCCGCAATGCACTGTCGATTTCGGGCCTGTACGAGCTGGAATCGATCATGCGCACACCGTTCTTGCAGTCGGTCTTGCAGCTGACCGCTCCGCAGGTCAGGAAGGCGAGCCCGGCCTGGCATACCCGGCCGAAGAACGGTGTGCTGAATGCGGTCGTGGGTGGCGCCGAGAGTGCGGAGTTCCTGCGTCAGAACCAGCTCATCCAGACCAGCTGGGGCCGATCGGTTGTCACGGTCTGCGAGACCTTGCCGGGCCTGAACCATTTCACGGTGCTCGAAGCGTTGACACAGCGTGGCGGGCGCTTGAATGACCTCGCTTTGGCCCTGATGGGCTTCGACTGAGCGCAGCTACATCAGCAGGTGTTCCCCTGCGTTGTCGCCGCCTAACGTGACGTAATTCACCTTGCGGATGTCCATCAGTCTCCTGCCGCCCGAGTAACTGATCGAGCTCTGGATGTCCTGCTCCATCTCCACCATGGTTTCCGACAGTTTGCCCTTGATCGGCTCCAGGATGCGTTTGCCTTCGACGTGCTTGTATTCGCCTTTGTTGAAGTCGCTGGCCGAGCCGTAATATTCCTTGTACAGGCGCCCATCCACCTCCACAGTCTGGCCCGGGCTCTCCTCATGGCCGGCCAGCATGGAGCCGATCATGACCATGGTGGCCCCAAAGCGGATGCTCTTGGCGATATCGCCATGCTCGCGGATGCCGCCATCGGCAATGATCGGTTTGGTGGCCACGCGGGCACACCATTTGAGCGCCGACAGCTGCCAGCCGCCCGTGCCAAAGCCGGTCTTGAGTTTGGTGATGCAGACCTTGCCCGGGCCGATGCCGACCTTGGTCGCGTCGGCGCCCCAGTTCTCCAGGTCGATGATGGCCTCGGGGGTGCCGACATTGCCGGCGATCACGAAAGTTGCGGGCAGCTTGTCCTTCAGGTACGTGATCATGTTCTTCACGCTGTCGGCATGGCCGTGCGCAATGTCGATCGTGACGTAGTCCGGCACCAGGCCGTGCGCCAGCAGTTGGTCCACCGTGTCGTAGTCCGGTTTTTTCACACCCAACGAGATCGACGCGTACAAACCGCGCGACAACATGCCACGCACGAAGGCGAGGTTGTCGAGGTCGAACCGGTGCATCACGTAAAAATAGCCGTTTTGCGCCAGCCAGATGCAGATCGACTCGTCCACCACCGTTTTCATGTTGGCCGGAACCACCGGAATGCGGAAACGCCGGCCTCCGAGTTCGGTGCTGGCATCACATTCGGAACGACTCTCGACGCGGCACTTGCGCGGCAGCAGGAGAATGTTCTCGTAGTCAAAGATTTCCATGGTGTTTCCAAGCTCCGGATGGCTGTTGTGTTGAACAGGTGAGCGCTTGGATTGGACCCGGTCGGGGCTTTTGCGGCACGCAGGGTGCGCAGAAACGAAAACCGGGCCACAAATGCTTGGGCCCGGTGCTTGATTCTAGCAGCGTCAACATGGGCCAGGTTCCTACAATCGTGCCATGTTGCCAGATACCCCTTTTGCCCCTGCCTTGCTTGCCAGCCTCAACCCCGAGCAACGTGCCGCCGTCACCTTGCCCAACGAGCATGCCTTGATTCTTGCCGGCGCCGGTTCAGGCAAGACGCGTGTGCTGACCACGCGGATCGCCTGGCTGTTGCAGACCGGGCAGGTATCGCCCTCAGGCGTACTGGCGGTGACCTTCACCAACAAAGCGGCCCGGGAGATGATGACCCGGCTGTCTGCCATGTTGCCGGTCAACGTGCGTGGCATGTGGATCGGCACCTTCCACGGCCTTTGCAATCGCTTCCTGCGCTCGCACTACAAACTGGCAGGCTTGCCCCAGAGTTTTCAGATCCTCGACACGCAGGACCAGTTGTCGGCCATCAAGCGGCTGATGAAGCAGTTTGACATCGACGACGAGCGTTTTCCGGCCAAGCAGACGCAGTGGTTCATCGGTGGCTGCAAGGAGGATGGCCTGCGCCCCAACATGGTCGAGGTGCGCGACGAGGAGACCC
>JAYVRP010001109.1:0-2865 GCA_043776215.1 Rhodoferax sp.
GGCGGCACGCAGGTGGTGCGCTATGGCAACACCCGCGATTTATGCCTGGGCCTGGAGGTGGTCACCCCCCAGGGCCAGGTCTGGCATGGCCTGAGCGGCCTGCGCAAGGACAACACGGGGTATGACCTGCGCAACCTGATGGTCGGCTCCGAAGGTACGCTGGGCATCATCACTGCCGCAACCCTCAAACTGGTGCCTTTGCCAGCGGCGCAGCTCACCGCCTGGGCGGCCGTGCCCTCGCTTGACGCCGCGCTCGAACTGCTGGCGCTGGCGCAACGCCGGCTCTCGGCCGGGTTGACCGGGTTCGAGGCCATGGGGCAGTTCGCACTGTCGCTGGTCGCGCGCCACTACCCGCAGCCCGTCGTGCCGCTGTACCAGGCCACGCCGTGGTGCGTTCTGCTGGAAAACTCCGACCACGAATCCGAAGCCCATGCCCGCGCTCAATTCGAAGACCTGCTGGAGTCTGCGCTGGCGCTGGGGTGTGTGACCGACGCCGTGGTGGCGGAAAGCCTCACCCAGGCGCGCCAGTTGTGGCAGATCCGCGAGAACATTCCGCTGGCGCAGGCGCTCGAAGGGCTCAACGTGAAGCACGACATCTCGATCCCGATCTCGCGTATTCCGGAGTTTGTGCGGGCCACCGATGCCTTGCTGGAGCAGGCCATCCCCGGCGTGCGCCTCGTCAACTTCGGCCACCTTGGCGACGGCAACCTGCACTACAACGTGCAGGCGCCCGTGGGTGTCGATGGGCAGGCGTTCCTGGCGCAACACGAATCCGCCATCAACACCCTGGTATTCGACTCGGTCACCCGTTTCGATGGCTCCATCTCCGCCGAACATGGCGTCGGCAGCCTCAAGGTCGACAAACTCGCCCAGCACAAATCCGCCGTGGCGCTGGACATGATGCGTGCGATCAAACGGGCGCTGGACCCGACGGGCCTGATGAATCCAGGGCGGGTGGTGCGAGTGTGATCGCCGCCTAAAACCCGCGTATGAATCGCCAAGACATCTTCCCCATTTTGCAGCGCTTGCAGGACCCAGGTCCCCTGGACCCGGATGTTGCGCAGGCAGACTCCGCAAAAGAGTATGCGGATTTGTACATCGAAAATTTGCACAACCGCCACGGGGACACTATCAACGAGCTGCGGCTCGACATTGAGTCATCTGCAGGCGGGCGACACGCCCATCTGTTCAGCGGCACCATTGGTTCTGGCAAGAGTACCGAGCTGCGCCGCCTCGCGAACGATCTTCGACCAGACAACTTTGCCTTGGTCATCGATGCGGAGAACTATCTGAACCCGCAGATGCCTTTGAGCATTTCCGAGTTGCTGTTGGCCATGGCTTTGGGTGTCTGGGAAGCCACCGCCAAGGAAATTGGCGTAGAGGCCGGTACCGGCGAGCGCTGGAACTGGTGGATCTCACTTTTTTCCGCTGGGGTCGAACTGAAAGAGGGTGAGTTGTCTGGCGGTATCGCCAAAATCAAGATTGCGCTGCAGTCGAACCCCACAGTGCGCGAGCGCATTCGCCAGTTCCACGAAGCGCGACTCGACCAACTGGTCAGCCAGATCGAGGGGTTTTTTGAAGACTGTGCCTCCAGGATTCGCGAGCACAAGAAACTGCAAGCCACAGCCAAGATGCTGCTGATCGTTGACTCGCTGGAACACTTTGGCGGCAATTCCGCACCGGGGCAGCCGGACGAAATCTTCGCCAGCGTGCTGCGCATGTTCAACACCTATTCCAGGTACCTCCGCCTGCCCGAATGGACCGTGGTGTATTCCGTGCCACCCCTCCTGCACAAGCTGGCGCCCGGCATCGCCAATGCGTTCGGAATGACGTCCACCTATTTCTTGACCAGTGTGCATGTCTTTGAAGACCGCAGCACCAAAGTGGACGCCGCCACGGTGGACACCAAACTTGTTCCTCTGGTCCGCAAGCGGGTGGGCGAGGCGATCATCGAACGCCTCATCCAACCCGAAGAGCTGCGCCGGGTGATCGAGATGACTGGTGGCGATCTGCGCGACCTGATTCGCGCCATGCGCGCGGTGCTTCTCAAGGCCCTGTCGGAAGACAAGTTCCCGGTCAGCAAAGAGCATCTGGAGCAAACCTTCAACGATTTGCGCCGACCTTACCTGCCGCTGTCGGACAGAACCCGCGAACGCCTGCAGCACGTGTCGAAGCACTACGACGTACCCTTGGCCGACGAATCGAACTGGGCTTCTGTGATGAGCGACCTGACCCAGAAGCGGGTCCTGATGTACCTCAACGGCACCGAGTGGTATGGCGTGCATCCGATGCTGCGCAGTGCCATCGAGACATCTGCGGCGCCATAGTGCGCATGCCGCATTTGCCTGCATAGCACCGCAGCACATTCCAGAAAGAGACTGGCGCCTGGTGTGACATGACCGCCGCACAACTCTCGCCCAACGCTGTACAGGCCCTGGAAGAAGCCCGGGTGCTGCTGCGCGAAACCACCGGATTCATGTACCTGCCGGTTTTTGCGCCCTCGGAGCGCGCTGCAGGGCTCGCGATGGACGCGTTGCGGCCTGCGCTGTCAGGCGAACCGTTCCGTGTCGCCTGGCCTCCCACGCGCCCGGCTCCATCCGACACTACTCTCGCCGCGGTGGATCTCGCGTCCGACCGCGCGCAGCTATTGCAAAACCTGGACACCGCCATTGCGAGCCTGCCCGAAAATTCGGTGCTCGTACTTAACGCCACGGGCACCACGCGCACGCCGCTGGCCTTGCACATGCCTGCCTACCTCAACCTGCGACGCGAGCCGCTGCGCACGGCGAAGTTGCGATTCCTGCTCTTTTGGCCTGCCGCGCACCGCGAAACCCTGATGGCTGGCGCGCCGGACTTGTGGTCGAT
>JAYVRP010001110.1:0-2859 GCA_043776215.1 Rhodoferax sp.
CCAGTGGCGGGCCACCCCAGCCCGGCGGTGCAGCACCCGCAGTGACCCCTGTCGGCCCCAACAAGCTTGCAGTTGTTCCCGTGACCCGGTCGGACCCCAACGGTGCCGCGTCAGCGCCCGCCAAAACACGCACCGTGCCAAACGCCCCACGTATTGCCAAGCCGGCATCAGCTGCTGTGACGCGGCCCTGAGCGGCCCCATTCGCTTTCGATGGAAAGGCTGCAAGATGCGCCTGCGGACCCGGAGCCATGCGAAGGGTCGCCCCAACAGAGGCTTGCCGCGCCCACATTGCTTCGGCGCATGGCGTGCTGGCTGTATGAAGGCTTGTTGTTGTTTGGCGTGGTCTTCATCGCGGGCTACCTGTTTTCCAGCCTGAGCCAGACACGCCATGCGCTGGACAACCGACATGCCCTGCAGGCATTTATTTTTGTGGTGTTCGGCATCTATTTCACCTGGTTCTGGGCCAAGGGTCAGACACTGGCCATGAAAACCTGGGACATCCGCATCGTCGATGTTGCCGGCCGTCCGTTGACACAAAAGCGGGCCCTGCTGCGTTACGTGCTGAGTTGGTCGTGGCTGCTTCCACCGCTGGTCATTGCGTCCCTGTTGCATGCCAGCCCTGGCGAATCAGCGGTACTCGCCATCGGCTGGATTTTTGTCTGGGCCATCCTGAGTCGTTTCCATCCACTGCGACAGTTCTGGCATGACGCCTGGGCTGGCACGCGGCTGGTGTCGCGGGTCGACGCGGGAGACTGACGCGCCCATGTTCGCCTGCCAAGCCGGTTACATGCTTTCACGGGTGATTTTCTCTACGACAATCCGACGATGCACAGCTCGCCGCCTCCCGTTTCGCTTGGCACACCTGCGAATCCGCAAAAAAGCCGTCGAGGTCTCGCCCGCGTGCTGCACGCGACCGGATACTCGCTGGCCGGCCTGCGCGCAGCCTGGCACGAAACGGCCTTCCGTCAGGAAGCGCTGCTTGCCATGGTACTGCTGCCGGCCTCGGTCTGGTTGGGCCATGGCTGGATGGAGCGCAGCGCACTGGTTGGCACTGTCTTGCTGGTGTTAATCGTCGAATTGCTCAACACGGGCATCGAAACAGTGATCGACCGCATCGGGCCGGAGTGGCACGCGCTCTCCAAGCGCGCCAAGGACATGGGAAGCGCCGCCGTGCTGTTGAGCCTGCTGTTGTGTGGCGGCACCTGGCTCGGGGCTTTGTGGCAGAAATTCGCGCTGTGACCCCCCGTTTCTCGATAGCCGTCTATTGCGGCTCCCGCCTTGGCATTTCCCGTCTGTACAGCGACTTGGCCGAAGCGACGGGAAACTGGATTGGGCAGCACGGCGGCCAATTGGTGTTCGGTGGCGGTAAAAGCGGGTTGATGGGTGTGGTCGCCGACGCCACACTGAAAGCCGGCGGCAGAGTGGTCGGCGTCATCCCGAAAGCGCTGGTGGAGCGGGAATGCGCGCACCAGGGCTGCACTGAGTTGCACGTTGTTGCGAACATGCACGATCGCAAGCGCCTGATGGCCGAGCGGGCCGACGCGTTTGTCGCCTTGCCCGGCGGGATCGGTACGATGGAGGAGTTTTTCGAGATGTGGACGTGGCACCAACTCGGTTACCACAATAAGCCTGTCGGGCTGTTGAACGCCGCCGGGTATTACGATTCCTTGCTTGCCTTCCTGGCGACGAGCGTGACCCAGGGGTTCATGCAAGACGCGCAAATGAATGTAATCCGCACAGGCCCGGACCCGTTGAGACTATTGCCCAACCTTGTTCAGGCTGCCGGCCTGTCGTCCGCCACTGGCCTGCAGTGGATCTAGCGGAAGGCTACGTGGCCCGAAAATCGGTTCTCAGACGGCCGTCTCGTCCTCTTCGCCAGTCCGAATGCGCACCACGCGCTCGACCGAGGTTACGAAAATCTTGCCGTCGCCGATCTTGCCAGTGCGCGCCGCCTTGACGATCGCGTCAACACAACGGTCCACGTCGTCGGTTTTGACGACCACTTCGACCTTGACCTTGGGCAGAAAATCGACCACGTACTCAGCGCCGCGATAAAGTTCGGTATGGCCTTTTTGACGGCCAAAACCCTTGACTTCGGTGACTGTGAGCCCGGTGACACCGCACTCGGCCAGGGCCTCGCGCACTTCTTCGAGCTTGAATGGTTTGATGATCGCCGTGATTTGCTTCATGTTCAGTGTGTCTTTCCAGTTGCGCAGGTGGCATGAGAAGGAGCCGCGAACCATCCGCCCGCGCTGACAGCTTCCGCCCCCCAAGGATAGCGCCAATCGGCGTGGCCAGACTGCCGTTACTGCCGAAACCGGTTGGTGATCGGATACCGCCAGTCCTTGCCAAAGCTCCGGTGTGTGACTCGGATGCCGATCGGCGCCTGTCGGCGCTTGTACTCATTGGTCTTGATCAGGCGTGTGACGCGTTCAACGTCTTCCTTGGCGAATCCGTCGGCCAGCAAGGACTCGATACTCTCATCGTTCTCCATGTAGCGTTCGATGATGGCGTCCAGAACCTCGTAGGGCGGCAGACTGTCCTGGTCGGTCTGATCGGGGCGCAGTTCGGCACTTGGTGGTCGGGTGATGATCCGCGCCGGAATGGGTTCACTGCCCGTGCCATACGGATCATGCGTGTTGCGCCAGCGCGCCAGGCGGAATACAGTTGTCTTGGCCAGATCCTTGATGGCAGCAAATCCGCCGGCCATATCTCCGTACAGGGTGCAATAACCGGTCGCCAACTCGCTTTTGTTTCCCGTGGTCAGGACGATGGACCCGAATTTGTTGGAAAGGGCCATCAGCAAGGTACCTCGAATACGCGCCTGGATGTTTTCCTCGGTGGTGTCCTCGGCGAGGC
>JAYVRP010001111.1:0-9584 GCA_043776215.1 Rhodoferax sp.
CTGGTTGGGCTTGGCCATGAAGCTGGGCATGATGCCGAAACGGGAGCCGATCTCTTTCGCGCCGGTCTTGAAGAGCAGGGCACGGTCGGCTTGCTCCAGGGCTTCACTGAATCCGATCGCCGCCTCGTAGACGCCCGGACCGGTCTCGGTGTGCAGGCCCTCGATGGGTACCTTGAAGGCCAGCATCTCGTCCATCAGCGCGTTGAAGAAATCGCGGTGTTCGTTCATGCGCAACAGCGAATAACCGAACATGCCGGGTGTGAGTTGTTGCGCGCCGACACCCTTCTTGGCGGCCCAGCTGTGCGGCGTCTCCAGGAAGTTGAACCACTCGAACTCCATGCCGGTCATGACCTGGAAACCCATCTTCTCGGCGCGTTTCAGCACCCGCTTGAGCGCCTGGCGCGGGCATTGGGCATGGGGCGTTCCGTCGGCATACACAAACTCGCCCAGGAAGAAGGGCACTTTGTCGTCCCACGGCACATGGCGCACGGTATCCAGATCGAGGCGCGCCAGGGCATCCGGAAAACCATGGTGCCATCCCGTGGCGGTGGTGTTGTCGTAGGTCACGTCCATCATGTCCCAGCCGAGCACCACGTCGCAGAAACCGAAGCCGCCACCGGGGTACGGCTCGGCGGCACCCAGGAACTTGTCGCGGTGCAGGTATTTGCCGCGCAAGACGCCGTCGATGTCGCTGACCGCGACCTTGACCTTGGACGCATCCGACTTCCGGATTGCAGCCACCGCAGGATGGATCTTGCTGAACGCCTTGGGAGCACTCGCCATGGGGGTACCTCGATGTGCAGGGGGTCTGGATCCGGACCATGGGTTGGTCGGTTTTGATTCCCCAAAGGAACGATTTTGACGCAAATGAAAAACAACACGGGCGCGGTTCCGGCAGCGCAGCCGTTGCGCTTACACGCCCAGGTAACGCTGCCACAGGCCTCGGTCGGCGTCGAGCTGCTGCGACGTCCCTTGCCAGCATACCTGGCCCTTCTCGACAATGTAGTGGCGGTCGGCGATGGCGATCAAGCGCTGCACATATTTGTCGATCACGATCATGGCGTGGCCGGCGCGGCGCAGCTCGCCCAGGCAACGCCATATTTCCTCGCGCACCAGCGGTGCCAGGCCCTCGGTGGCTTCGTCCAGAATCAGCAGTCTCGGGTTGGTGACCAGGGCACGGCCAATCGCCAGCATCTGTTGCTCGCCGCCGGAGAGTTGGTTGCCCATGTGGCGTTTACGTTCACCCAGCCTGGGGAAAAGTTCGAATACACGACGAGGGTTCCATAAATTGGCACCATCGGGCGCAGCGCGCTCGAACGCGCTCAGGTGTTCGGTCACGCTCAGGTTGGGGAACACCTGTCGCCCCTCAGGCACCAACGCGATACCGAGCCGGGCAACTGCATAGGCGGGTTGCCCGAAGATGGCTTCGCCATCAAAATGGATCTGCCCCGACATGGCGGGCATCATGCCCATGATGGAGCGCACCAGCGTCGTTTTGCCCATGCCGTTGCGCCCGAGCAAGCCCACAATCTCGGACTTGCCAACACACAGATCAAACCCGAACAGCACCTGGCTGCCGCTGTAGCCACTGCAGAGCGCCTGCACGTCCAGCAAGGGCACAGCGCTGCGCGAACCGGTGGCTATTGCGTCTTTCATGCGCCACCGTGCGGGCCATTGCGCGGACGATGGTCCGGGCCGTCCCCCAGATAGGCGGCAATGACTGCGGCGTCGTTGCGCACCGTGTGGGCGTCACCGGTGGCAATGATGCGACCACCCACCAGCACCGACACCCGATCCGCCAGCCGGAACACGGCCTCTACATCGTGTTCGATCAGCAACACGGCGCTGCGGCTGCGTATGCCGGCGATCAGCCGCTCCATGCGTGCCGACTCCTGCGGCCCCATACCTGCCATGGGCTCATCCAGCAGTACCAGACGCGGGTTGCTGGCCAGCGCCAACCCCACCTCCAGTGCGCGTTGCTCGCCATGCGAAAGTTCTTCAATATGCGCGTCGTGTTTGTCGGCCAGCCCCAGGCTGGTCAACACGCCATACGCGCGCTCGAACAGAGCCCGCTCGGCACGCGCCGGACGCCACACCGACAAGCTGCTGCCCGACACCGCCTGCAGCGCCAGCGCCACGTTGTCCTGCACGCTGAAACTTTTGAACAACCGTGTGATCTGGAACGAACGCACCAAGCCCAGGCGTGCCCGCGCGTGCGGCGCAAGTGCGCCGATGTCGGTGCCTGCCAAACGTATGCTGCCGCTGTCGCTGGCAAGCTGCCCAGCCAGTTGCGCCACCAGGGTCGTTTTGCCCGCACCGTTGGGCCCGATCAGTGCGTGGATTTCGCCGCCCTGCACCTGCAGGTTCACCCCGTCGGTGGCCTTGATGCCGCCAAACGCCTTGTTCAGGGCCTGTACTTCCAGCAAGGGTGGTATCGCGCTCATGGGCGTGACGACAAGCCAAGCCACCGGCGTCCCAGGCCCATCAAGCCCTGGCGCGCGAACAACACCACAACGAGTAGAACCCATCCGGTCCAGAACTCGGCGTGCTGCGTGTAGGAAGAAAAGACTTCCTCCAGCAGCAGCAGGGCCGCCGCACCCAGCAGCCCGCCCCAGACGGTGGCAACACCGCCAAGTATCACCATCACCATCAGCGTGCCCGACTGCGTCCAGTTCAACGCGTTCGGACTCACATAACCCTGCAGATTCACGCTCAAGCTGCCCGCAACGCTCCCCAGGCAAGCAGCGACCACGAAGATGACGAGTTTGTACCGGTAGGTCGGGAAACCGAGCGCCTCGGCGCGCACGTCGTCGTCCCGCAGGGCCAGCACCGCACGCCCCATACGCGAGGGCACGAAGCGCGCGAGTGCCACCAGCAGGGCCACCAATACTGCCAACGCCAGGTAGTACATTGCGAGCGGGTTCTTCAGATCGAAGCCCCAGCCCGCCAGGCCGAAAAATGAGCGGGCGCGGATATTCAGGCCCTCGTCGCCACCATACCCTTTGACCGAATTGGCAAGGTAGAAAAGCATCTGCGCAAACGCCAGCGTGATCATGATGAAATACACGCCCCGGGTGCGCAGCGAAACGGCGCCGATGGCCAACGCCACCAACGCCGTGACCCCCAGCGTGACCAGCAGGTGCGCTAAGCCGGACACCACGCCTTCGCTGATCATGATGGCCGTCACGTAGGCGCCCAGGCCGACAAACGCCGCATGGCCAAAGGAGACCATGCCGCCATAACCCAGCACCAGATTGAGGCTGGTGGCCGCAATCGCTGCCACCACGATGCGGCTGGCCAGGCTCTGGTAGAACTCGGCACCTATCGCCCGCAACACCCAGGGCAAGGCCAGTGCGGCCAGCAACAGCAGCGCCAACGCGATGCCTGCGCCTTTGCTGTCGCCATGGCGCACGCCTTTGCCTTCAGAAGCCATCACGCACGCACCGGGAACAAGCCCTGCGGCTTGATGGCCAGCACGACTGCCATGAAGAGATATACGGTGATGGATGCGAACGCCGGACCAGCCGCGCTGGCCCACTGCGGAGGCAGGAATGCGCGAAACACATGGGGCATGAACGCGCGCCCCAGCGTGTCGATACAGCCCACCAGCACGGCCCCCAGGAGCGCACCCCGGATCGATCCGATACCCCCAATCACGACCACCACAAACGCCAGTATCAGGATGTTCTCGCCCATGCCCACCTGCACCGCCAGCAGGGGGCCCAGCAGGCTGCCGGCCACGGCGCACAACCCGGCACCGACGCCAAACACCACCGTGAACAGGCGCGGAATGTTGACACCCATGGCCGTGGCCATTGCGCGGTTTGAAGCACCGGCGCGCACCAGCGCACCCATGCGCGTCTTTTGCACCACGACGTACATCAGCAGCGCCAGCCCCAGGCCAAGCACCAGAATCAGCAGCCGGTAAGCCGGGTAGAGCAGACCAGGCAGCAACTCCACCGGACCCGCCAACGCTTCCGGCGGCGAAAGCGGCAGGTCGGTGCCAAACAGCATCTTCACGCCGTCATTCAAAATCAGGATCAGCGCGAACGTGGCCAGCACCTGTGACAGGTGGTCGCGCGCGTACAGCGTGCGCAACAAGCTGGCCTCCAGCGCCATGCCGAACAGGGCGGTCAGCAGCACCGCGCCCAGGACACCCAGAATGAAGGAGCCTGTCAGGCCAACCAGCCAGGCGGCAAGGAAAGCGCCCACCATGTAGAGCGAACCGTGCGCCAGATTGATCATGTCCATCACGCCAAACACCAGCGTCAAACCGGCCGCCAACAAGAACAGCATCAGGCCGAACTGCAGGCCGTTCAGCGCCTGCTCAATGACGAGGACAGCACTCATCCGGCAGAGATTTCAATGGTCGCGTATCCCGAACGGCATTCACAAGAAATGCAACGCACCCTGTCGGCGCTCAGTTTTTCATTGGGCAACTTTGCGCATACGCGTCGCCGTGGTCTTTCAGGATCGGCTCATTGAATGATTTGTTGACCAGGCCGCCCTTGCCGTCGCTGCCAACCGCGCGCACGTAGTAGTTCTGAATCGGGTACTGGTTGTTGTTGAATTTGAACGCTCCACGCACCGACTCGAAGCGCGCGGCCTTGAGCGCCTTGCGCACCGCCTCCTGGTCTTCCAGTTTGCCTTTCGTATCGCGCACCGCCGCGTTGATCAGCAGCGCCGCATCGTATCCCTGCGAGGCGTACAGGGTGGGCACCCGTTTGTACTCCCGCTGGAATTCGGCCATGAATTTCTGGTTTGCGGCATTGGTGAAATCGGGCGACCAATGCGCGGTGTTGAACAGGCCGGCCATGGCACCACCGACCGGGCCAATCACATCCTGGTCGGCACTGAAGCCGGGCAACAGCAAGGAGGTGTCCTTGCCCAAGCCCGAACCCACATATTGCTTGATGAAGTTGATGCCCATGCCTCCGGGCAAAAAGATGTACACGGCCTGGGGCTTGGCGGCGCGAATTTCGGCCAGCTCGGCGGCGTAATCGAGCTGGCCCAGTTTGGTGTAGTTCTCGCCTGCCACCGTGCCCTTGAAAGTACGCTTGAAGCCGGCCAGGGAATCCTTGCCCGCCTGGTAGTTGGGTGCCACCAGATATACGCTCTTCATCTGGCGCTGGTTGGCGAGCTGGCCCGCCGCCTCGTGGTAGGCATCATTGGGCCACGATACGGCGTAAAACAACGGGTGACATTCCTTGCCCGCCATCGAGGAGGGTGCGGCGTTGGGGCTGATGTAGATCACCTTGTTGTCCAGCGCCTCGGGCAGCGCCGCCAACATGATGTTGGAGAACACCACGCCGGTCATGAAGTCCACCTTGTCGCGCTTGACGTTTTTTTCGAACAACTGTTTGGCCACCTCGGGCTTGAACTGGTCGTCGCTCACCAATACCTCGGCGGGCAGGCCCCCGAGCTTGCCGCCAGCCAGTTTCACAGCCAGCAGGAAGCCATCACGGATATCGACCCCCAGCGCCGCCGACGGCCCGGACAAGGTACTGACGAAACCGACACGTACCTTGTCGGCGGCCTGCGCAGGTGAGGCGGTGAAGCCGGCGCACAAAGCGGCTGCAGCCACTCCGACCGCGCCAAGCGCAGAACGATTCAACTTGAACATGGTAGGAGCCCTTGAAGATGGTTGGCACAAACGCTGACCGCAATTGTAGGTATCAGACCCAGACCTGCAGCACGTAATCGAACGGTGCCTGGCCATTAAAAAGATCGACCCGTTGCAGCTGGATGCGCAGCGCACCCGCCGCATCCCGCACCAGCGTGTGCCGGTAGCTGCCACCAAAATGGCGCACCGTGTCGCGGCGCAGCTCCATCATGTGAAAACGCGATCGCACCTGGACCGTGGAGGCCGTCAGTGACTCGAGCGCCACGTGGCTCACCAGATGGTTGGTCTCCCACAGGGGGGCCTGCGACCAGGCGTTGGGGTGCGTCACCCGGCCCTTGCGAATCTCCATCATCAATTTGTCTTCGGCAAAGATCGAGGGCGAGCCCTCCCAC
Source organism: Rhodoferax sp. (assembly GCA_043776215.1). Classification (GTDB taxonomy): domain Bacteria; phylum Pseudomonadota; class Gammaproteobacteria; order Burkholderiales; family Burkholderiaceae_C; genus CAISIP01. The sequence continues at coordinate 6,016 of JAYVRP010001111.1, forward strand.
TCGGTTTGCTCGGGCATCACCGGCATCCAGTAGATGCCCGGCGCGGCAAACAGGTCGATCCACGCCTGCCAGTGTTTGCCGTCGAGCAGCTCGGCCTGGTGGTACAGGAATTGCTCGACTTCGCGTTGCACGTCGCCACTGGCCGAGCCGCCCGGCAACAGGCCGAGCTGGGGAACCGTGGCCACTTGCAATGCCGCGCGCGGCGAGTGGTCGGGCGCCATGGCTTGCGCGCCGGTCGTGGTGGCATCCGGTGCACCGGCTTCGATGACGACTTGCTGCGCGAGCAGGTGTTCAAAGTCGGGGCCGGCGCTCGGTATCGCACGCTGGGGTTTTTGTGTTTGGGTCATGGTTGTGGCTCCGTTGGCTTATGCCGCCAGCATGTACTTGGACCAGGCGCTGAACTGGTTGCGCATCACCACTTCCGAGGTACCGTGGTTCGAGTAGCTGGTGCCGCCTTCGCGCCGGTCGTCGCCAACATAGCGGTGAAAACTCACCCAATCGCCCCCATTCGACGCCAGGCCCCATTGGCCCTTGGTCCAGTTCTCCAGATCGTCGGCATTGATCATGGTGGCCGGCGAGTTGACCAGGTTGTAGTACCACAGGCTGCGCCGGTAGATCGCCTCGGGCGCAGCTTTCAGACGGAAGTGCCAGATTTCGGACAAGGTCTTGTTGGCGGAGATCGGACGCAGGCAGCGCAGCTGCTGCAGCGGCGGCTGCACCGAAAGGTAGGGGTACACCAGCACGTGGTGGATGCTGCGCGACAGATATTCTTCGGCGCGTTGCTCGCCGTAGGCAGTTTTCAGCAAACCCTCGTATTCGACCGTGTCCGGGTCCTGCGGCCGCAGCCCCATGTAGGCCTTGAGAATGCCGTGACCGTAGGGGAAATTGATGGTCTGCACAGCGTCCCACTGCGCAAAGCTCGACGCGAACGTGGACAGGTAGTGGTAATACAGCGGGGCCGAGCCTTGTTCGGCTTTGAGCCGCTTTTCGACCCGACCGGCGGCAATACCGGTGGACTGATGGGTCACGGACGGATGCAACGCATCGAGCTGGTTTTCCATGAAGAACTTCCAGTTCGAATGCTGGATCACCCGGTGGCAAATGGGCACCACCTCGACCTCGCCCAGCGGCGAGCGGTCACACATGTCGTCAAACGCGACACGCGCGTCGCCCAGAAATTCGGACAAGGATGTGGTGTCGCTGGACAGGCTGGCGAACACGAAGCCGCGGTAACTGTCTATCCGCGCCGCGGGCTTCATGCTGCAGTCGGGGTTGTCGCGTGTCATGCGGGTGCCTTCGTAGCCCTGCGCCAGAGGGATCGCGCGAACCTTGCCGTCGAGATGAAAACTCCAGGCGTGGTAGGAACAGACGAAGCTGCTGCCGGTGTTGCCCTTCTGGTTGCCCACCAGTTGCACGCCGCGGTGCGGACAGCGGTTGTACAGCACCTGAATACTGCCATCGCCATGGCGAACCATGATCATCGGCTGGCGGCCGATGGTGACGGCGTAGTAGTCGCCGGCTTTGGGAACCTGGGATTCGTGACCACAATACACCCAGGTGCGCTCCCAGATCTTCTCCATCTCGGCGTCAAAAATCTGCTGGTCGGTGTAGACCGCTTTGTGCACCCGGTCGGGTTCGACCAATGCTGTGACGTTCATCGCAAGGCTCCACTTCTGTTGGATGGTGTGCTCTCTGCAGTTTAGGTCGATCAATTGACCCTGGGCATCAATTTCGCAGTGCTCCCCATCAACTGGGCTGATGGAAAATCCACGGGGTCTGCGCCGAATCGGCCACCGCCTTGTTGCCGCAGGTTCGGCTCGGTAACCGCTTGGTGCGAGAGATTTGGCCAGCGCGGCCAGTTGCGTAGCCACTTCGCGCGTTGCGCGGGCGCTCGTGCGCGCCGTGACCATGGCGACGTCAAAGCGGCGGCTGTCGGTCTTGACGTAGCGCAGCTTTTCGCTTTTCCAGACGAAGTGGTTGCGGCGGTAGCAGTCGATGCGGCCGGGGCACCGGCGTGCAGGGCGTCAGCTTCCGATGATTTCATGGATGCCTTCGACCAACTGCGCCAAGTCTTCGGGTGTCGCGCGGCCCAGCATTTTCCCGATGCGCTCCACCGAGAGGGTTCGTATCTGGCTGATCTTCACCCAGGATTGCTTCTGAAGTTTTGAAGACAGAAGTTCATGCGTCAGTGGGAAGCTGGCGCGCTGAGGCTGGCTGGTCAAAGCCATCGCGATGACGGTACCCGAGCGCTCGTTGAACACGTCCTGGCTGAGGATCACGACCGGACGCAGGCCAGCCTGCTCATGACCACGCACCGGATGGAGATCGGCCCAGCGAATCTCGCCTCTCAGTATTCGGGCCATGCTTCGACATCCACGCCCAGGCCTTCTTCTGCAAGAGATTTTTCAAATCCCGGATCAAGCTTGGCGCATTCCGATGCCAGACGGCCGCGTCCCATGCGAGCCAACTTTTCGGATACGGCGAGCTGAATTGCCCGGCTCCGGTTTGGAAACACGCTCTCCGAGACCAGACGGTCGACGTGAACCAATGTTGCGCTGTCGAGTGTTATTGCCACTTTAACGCTGCCCATTTCATTTCTCCTCGGTATGACAATCAATCATACTGTGGCTCACCCTATCAGCAACAGAGTGGCGAAGGCGGTGGCGTTGAGGGCGCGGGATGGATTCATGGCTCAAGCGACAAGGTCGCCATCAGCTTCTTGAGCAGCTCTTCCACATACAAGCCGTCAGCGTCCTGTTTCATCAGCGACGCCGGCGCGGTTGCCCAGGAGAATCCCGGCTGGATCCTGCGCAGTTCAGACTCGCTATTGGCGCTGAGCACATACCCCCGCACCGGGACGGAGAACTTCCAGCCCGGCACGGTTTGATCCAGCAAGTCGAACTTGTCTTGCGGCCATTGGTGGCGCAATCCCTTCGGCTCCACAAAAGCCAGCGCCTGGAGCGTATCCCGCTTGAGCCACAGCAAGAAATCAGGATAAAAGCCCTCACCGGCAAACAGGCCCACTCCCACTCCCGCCAGATTGCGCAGCAATACAACATCTACGCCAGCCCATTCAGGCTGCTTGTGAATGCGGTCCCACACGCGGCGCAAGTCCCATACCAGGCGCGCTTCACTGTCCTGTAACGGCGGTGGCGTGATGCGCAAGGTCACCGGGTAGTCGTCGAGCAAACTGAATTGCTCTCCCACGCTGACAGGGGTTGCCGATGCGGCCAGCAGCAGGGGGTTGTAAAGATGTTGCGGCACATGCAGGCGCGGAAGGGGAGGACCAAAAGTGTCCGTATCCGTGCCTGCGTCAATCGCCTTCAAAACCTGTTCCAGCGTCGCCTTGAGATCGATCTCACCGGCCTCTTCACGCACCACGCCCAAAATCCGATCCCAGCCCTGGGGCTTGAGCTGCACACCACGCAAACTCGCGCCCAAAGCCGCCACTGCCGCCTTCACCACGTCTTGCGCCAGCATCGCCTCCACCCGGTACCCCATTTTGCGTTTCCCATCTGGCGTGCTTTGCATCGGAAAGTTGGCATGCGCGCTCGTGATCGGCTCCAGCA
>JAYVRP010001112.1:0-2850 GCA_043776215.1 Rhodoferax sp.
GAAGTCAACCAACTCACCATCGAACGCAAGCAGACCATGATGTTCAGCGCCACGCTGGCGCCACGGATCCAGCAGTTGGCCACCCGCGTGATGCGCCAGCCGCAGCGGCTGCAGATCGACAACCCGCAGGACAAGCATCAGAACATCAAGCAGGTGCTGTTCTGGGCAGACAACGCACAACACAAGCGCAAACTGCTGGACCACTGGCTGCGTGACACAGGCATCAACCAGGCCATCGTGTTCGCCAGCACGCAGATCGAATGCGACGGTCTGGCCAATGACCTGCAGCAAGACGGATTCAGTGCCGTGGCACTGCACGGCGCCTTGAACCAGGGCCTGCGCAATCGTCGCCTTATGGCGTTGCGCGAAGGGCATGTCCAGATCCTGGTGGCCACCGATGTGGCGGCTCGCGGCATCGACGTGCCCACCATCACCCATGTGTTCAATTTCGGATTGCCGATGAAGGCCGAGGACTATACGCACCGCATTGGCCGTACGGGCCGGGCAGGCCGTGATGGCCTGGCGGTGACTCTGGCCGAGTTTCGTGATCGGCGCAAGATATTCGATATTGAAGCCTACACCCGCCATCAGTTCAAGGCCGAGGTCATTCCGGGCCTGGAGCCACAACAGCGTTTCCCGGACAGCCGCCCGAGCTCCAACTTTGGCGGCCGCAACACGCGTGGCGGAGCCGAAGCCCCGTCCCGCGATCGCAAGTTCGGTCCTGCGCGGGGTCGTGAAAACACGGGTTTTGCGCCGCGCGATGGTGCGGCGCGTGAAGGTTTCAGCTACAAGAAGGAGGGCGGTTTCAACGACCGCTTTGCGGGCCGCCGTGAGCCGCGCAACGAAGGTTTCGCGCCCCGCCCCGACTTCGTGCCGCGCAAGCCGGGGTTTGATCGCCCGGACTTTGCACAACCGGCGAAGTCGCACGCTACCATGGCGCCGCGCGATACCTTCAAGCGCCCGTTGAAACTGGGCAAGCCGTCGCGTCCCTGAGCGGCCCTGCGCTCACCCGCCGAGCCTGCTGATCGCAAGATTGGCAGGCTCTCGCGCTTGTTGGAAGGCCCGTGCCTGCACAACTCGGCAGCGCGGCCGGGAGAGCCTTTTCCGGGTTGATCCAGATCAACGCGCCCGACAACTCCTGTGACGCTTTGCAACGGCCGCGGCGCGGCAGTGTATTCTCCCTATTGACCTTTCCGGAATTCATTACACCGTTCGGGCTGCGCCTGTCGAAGCCCTCGCGTGCCCTTCGACAGGCTCAGGGCGAACGGAAAAATTTCGTCGCGAAATAGGGAAACCTCAATCGATGGCATTGCAAAAGCCGGAAAAACTGGCAGATGACCTTTGGGGTGGCCTGGCGGCCATGCTTGTGGCCTTGCCGTCTGCCATCGCCTTTGGCGTGGCAACGTATGCGGCCATTGGCAGTAGCTATGCGGCGCAGGGCGCGCTCGCCGGAATGCTGGGCGCGATGGCTCTGGGCCTGGTGGCATCGGGTTGGGGTGGCGCGCCGCGGCTGATCACGGCGCCTTGCGCTCCAGCGGTCGCCGTCCTGTCAGCGCTGGCCATTGAGCTGACCGCCCGGGGCACTGAACCCGCCACGACGATGCTTCTGTTGGTCGTCACGGCCATGCTGGCGGGGGCATTGCAAGTCACGTTCGGCGCCATCGGACTCGGCCGCCTGATCAAATACATGCCCTACCCGGTGGTCAGTGGTTACCTCAGCGGTGTCGGCCTGACGATCATCCTGAGCCAGGTGCCGAAGTTGCTGGGTGCGGCGGCGGGCGCCGGCTGGCGCGACGCAGTGTCGCATCCTGCCACCTGGAACTGGTACGCCATCGGAATCGGCAGCGTCACGATGGCTGTCATGACGCTGGCTCCGAAAGTCACGCGTCTGGTTCCTGCGGCCATCCTGGCATTGGCTGCGGGTGTGTTGTCCTATTTCGCACTCGCCACGTTCGACTCCGCATTGTTCACTTTGCATGGCAATGCGCTGGTGGTGGGCAGCCTCGGAGGTGATGGCCCGGGATTTTTCGAGGCACTTACTGTCCGCTGGAAGGCCGTGGGAGGCCTCGGGTTCGGCGATGTGCATGTGCTGCTGGTGCCGGCCATGACCTTGGCCGTCTTGTTGTCCATCGACACGCTCAAGACCTGCGTCGTGCTGGATGCGATGACGCGTGGCCGTCACGACTCCAACCGCACCCTGATCGGGCAGGGGCTGGGCAATGTGGCGTCTGCTGCGTTCGGGGGCATGGCTGGGGCAGGCACGATGGGTGCCACACTCGTCAACCTGTCCAGTGGGGGGCGAACCCGCTGGTCCGGTGTCATCGAGGGCGGCTTGTCACTACTCGCTTTCCTGTTGTTGGCGCCGGTGCTGGCATGGGTGCCGATCGGTGCCCTGGCTGGCATTTTGATCGTGATTGGCGTGCGCATGATCGACCGCGAGAGTCTGCATTTCCTGTCCTCGCGCGAAACCGTGCTCGACTTTGCCGTGATTGCCACAGTGGTGGTCGTGGCGCTCACGGTGGGGTTGATCGCGGCGTCCGGCGCAGGCATCTTGCTGGCTATTGCCCTGTTCGTGCGCGAGCAGGTGGGCGGCGCGGTAGTTGTGCGCAAGGGGCAGGGCAGCAGTCGTTTTTCCAAGCGCGTGCGCACCAGTGCAGAGATGGAAATCCTGGAAAAGCAGGGGGCGCAAAGTGTCATTTTTGAATTGCAGGGAAGTCTGTTCTTTGGCACCACCGACCAGCTTTACTCGGCACTGGAGCCCGAACTGGGAAACAGAAGATTTGTCGTGCTGGACCTGCGCCGCGTGCAGTCGGTGGACATCACGGCGGTGCACATGCTGCAGCAGGTGGA
>JAYVRP010001113.1:0-9537 GCA_043776215.1 Rhodoferax sp.
GCTGGCGGCAGCACATACACGCGCTCGGTCACGCTGGGTCGGCCTTTTTCGTCCAGGAAGCTGACCAGTGCTTCACCGACAGCCAACTCGGTGATGGCGGTTTCGATGTCGAGTTTCGGGTTCTGACGCATCGTCTCGGCGGCCGACTTGACAGCCTTCTGGTCACGCGGCGTGAAGGCCCGCAGCGCATGCTGGACGCGGTTGCCGAGTTGCGCGAGCACGGTGTCCGGGATGTCGAGCGGGTTCTGCGTGACAAAGAAGACACCGACGCCCTTGCTGCGGACCAGGCGAACCACGAGTTCGATGCGTTCGATGAGAGCCTTGGGCGCGTCGGCGAACAGCAGGTGGGCTTCATCGAAGAAGAACACCAGTTTCGGTTTGTCCAGATCCCCGACTTCCGGCAAGGCCTCGAACAACTCGCTCAGCATCCACAGCAGAAACGTGGCGTACAGGCGCGGCGCATTCATGAGCCGGTCGGCCGCCAGGATGTTGACGACACCGTGCCCGGCGCCATCGGTCTGCATGAAATCCTCGATGTTGAGCATGGGCTCGCCGAAAAACTTGTCGCCGCCCTGCGCTTCGATCTGCATCAGGCCGCGCTGGATGGCGCCGATGCTGGCCGCGCCGATATTGCCGTATTCGGTGGTGAAACCCGATGCGTTGTCGCCCACCTGCTGGCACATGGCACGCAGGTCTTTCATGTCCAGCAGCAACAGACCCTGGTCGTCGGCGATCTTGAACACTAGTTGCAACACGCCGGCCTGGGTGTCGTTGAGATTCAGCATGCGCGCCAGCAGCAGCGGGCCGAGGTCGCTGACGGTGGCCCGCACCGGGTGCCCCTGCTCACCAAACACGTCCCACAGCGTGACCGGAAATGCGGTGAATTCCGGCGTCTCGAGGGCGCGCTCCTTGAGGATTTTGCCCAGCTTGTCACCCAATGCGCCGGCCTGCGAGATGCCGGTCAGGTCGCCTTTGACATCCGCCATGAAAACAGGCACGCCGATGCGGGAAAAGGCTTCCGCCATGGTTTGCAGGGTGATCGTCTTGCCGGTGCCTGTGGCGCCGGTGATCAGACCATGGCGATTGGCCTTGTCGGGCCGCAGGCAGCAGGCAATGGTGTCGCGCTGCGCAATTACGATGGGGTCGATCATGGAAGTCCTGAAAAGTACAATCGAGCCCCGAGGGTAACGAATTTTTCGAAGGATTTCGCGTGGCAGGACACAGCAAATGGGCCAATATTCAGCACCGCAAGGGCCGACAGGATGAAAAGCGGGGGAAGATCTGGACGCGGGTGATCCGTGAAATCATGGTCACGGCACGTGCGGGCGGCGGTGATCTGGCCATCAATCCGAGTCTGCGCCTGGCGGTTGAGAAAGCCAAGGCGGCGAATATGCCCGCCGAGACGATCAAACGCAATATTGACAAGGCCACCGGCAACCTGGAAGGTGTCAGTTACGAGGAAATCCGCTACGAGGGGTACGGCATCGGTGGCGCCGCCATCATCGTCGACACCATGACCGACAACCGCGTGCGCACCGTGGCCGAGGTGCGCCATGCTTTCAGCAAGTACGGCGGCAACATGGGGACCGAAGGCTCCGTGGCATTTCAGTTCCGGCATTGCGGCCAGCTGGTGTTCGCGCCGGGCACCAGCGAAGACAAGGTGATGGAGGTCGCGCTGGAAGCAGGCGCCGACGATGTGCTGGTGGATGACGACGGTGCCATCGAAGTGCTGACCAGCCCGGCCGACCTGGAGCGCGCACGCCTGGCGCTGGAAGCTGCGGGTTTCAAGGCAGAGCTGGCCGAAGTGACGATGCGCCCCGAGAACCCCATCGAATTCAGCACGGATGACGCGGCCCGGATGCAAAAACTGCTGGATGTGCTGGAAGACCTGGACGATGTGCAGGCGGTCTACCACAACGCCGGCCTATGAAAGTACTCGTTGTAGGTGCCGGTGGGCGCGAGCACGCGCTGGCCTGGAAACTGGCGCAGTCGCCCAAGGTCGAGACGGTGTTCGTGGCGCCGGGCAATGGTGGCACAGCGCGGGCGGAAGGCATGTCCAACCTGCCCATCACCGACCTGGTGGAGCTGCGGGTCTGGGCCTTGAAAGAAAAGATTGGCTTGACGGTGGTCGGCCCCGAGGGACCCCTGGCCGCAGGCATCGTGGACGAATTCCGCGCCCATGGCCTGCGGGTGTTCGGTCCCACGCAGGCTGCCGCGCAGCTGGAGAGCTCGAAGGCTTTCTCGAAAGCGTTCATGGTGCGCCACGGCATTCCCACCGCGTCGCACGCGACGTTTACCGACCGCGCGGACGCCCATGCCCATGTGGCCGCCCGGGGCGCTCCGATCGTGGTCAAGGCGGATGGGCTGGCGGCGGGTAAGGGCGTGGTCGTGGCCATGACACTTGACGAGGCGCATGCCGCCATTGACCAGATGCTGCCGCAGGCCGGCTCGGGGGCCGGTGGTGCGCGGGTCGTGATCGAGGAGTACCTGGAGGGGGAAGAGGCCAGTTTCATCGTGGTCTGCGACGGCAAGAATGCACTGGCGCTGGCCGCCAGCCAGGACCACAAACGCCTGCTCGATGGTGACCTGGGGCCCAATACCGGCGGCATGGGTGCGTATTCCCCGGCACCAGTCGTCACACCGACGATCCACGCCCGTGCCATGCGCGAGATCATCCTGCCGACACTGCGCGGCATGGAAAAAGACGGCATCGAATACACCGGGTTCCTGTACGCCGGCCTGATGGTGGACCGGGCCGGGCAGGTCAAGACCCTCGAATTCAACTGCCGCCTGGGCGACCCGGAGACGCAGCCGATCCTGATGCGGCTCAAGTCGGATCTGCTGGAGGTGTTGTGGGCGGCCACCGAACCGGCCGCTTCTGGCGGCCTCGACACGATGGAGTTGCAGTGGGACCGGCGCACCGCCCTGGGCGTGGTGTTGGCGGCGCACGGCTACCCGGGCCAGCCACGCACGGGTGACGTGATCCGCGGCTTGCCGGCCGATGCCCCTGATGCCGTGGTGTTCCATGCCGCAACCAAGCGCTCCGGCGACAGTGTCGCCACATCGGGCGGCCGGGTCTTGTGCATCACGGTCCTGGCCGACAACGTGCGTCAGGCTCAGCAGCGGGCCTACAACATCGTGCGCTCGGTGCAGTTTGATGGACGCCAGTACCGGCAGGACATCGGCCACCGCGCCGCCAGCCACTGAAGCAGCAACGCTAACAAAAGGGAGCGACATATGGACAGCCTCGAGACAGCGGCGCGGCCTTCGCGCGTGGCGCAGGTGCGGCCGTACCTGGTGGACCTGCAGCAACGCATCACCTCGGCTATCGCCGCCATCGATGGCGCGGCATTCACGCGCGACGCCTGGGAAAAACCTCCCGGCGAGATGCTGCAAGGCCAGGGGATCACCCTGATTCTGGAGGATGGGGAGCTCTTCGAGCGGGCGGGATGCGGCTTTTCGCACGTGCGCGGGCCGCGATTGCCACCCTCGGCGACGCAGCACCGCCCGGAGCTCGCAGGCGCGCCATTCGAAGCCATGGGCGTGTCGCTGGTGTTCCACCCGCGCAGCCCGATGGTGCCCACGGTGCACATGAACGTGCGCATGCTCGCTGCCACCACCAGCGACGGGCGTGAAGTCTGCTGGTTTGGCGGTGGCATGGACCTGACGCCGTATTACGGATTCGAACAAGACGTGGTGCATTTCCACGCGACCTGCAAGGCGGCACTGGCACCCTTTGGCCCGGAGCTCCATCCGCGCTTCAAGGCCTGGTGCGACGACTACTTTTTCCTCAAGCACCGCTCGGAACAACGCGGCATAGGCGGCATCTTTTTCGATGACTTCTCCGAACTGGGATTCGACAGCAGCTTTGCGATGATGCAGTCGGTGGGTGATGCGTTCCTGGGTGCCTACCTGCCGATCGTGGAGCGCCGGCGCACGCTCGCCTATGGGCAGCGTGAGCGCGATTTCCAGCTGGTCCGGCGCGGGCGTTACGTCGAGTTCAACCTGGTGTGGGACCGCGGCACGCACTTCGGCCTGCAGTCGGGTGGGCGCACCGAGTCAATCCTTCTGTCGATGCCTCCTCTCGCGAGTTGGTCGTACCAGCACGAGCCGGAGCCAGGGTCCGCAGAAGACGACTTGTACCGCCGGTTCCTCGTGCGCAAGGAGTGGGTTTGAGCACTGGGCAGTCGCCACCCAGGCGCGTGGGCGTTTTTGGTGGTGCGTTCGACCCCCCCCATGCGGCACACCAGTCCCTGGTCGACGCGGCCATCACGCAGTTGGGCCTGGACGAGTTGCGCATTGTTCCGACGGGTCACGCCTGGCACAAGGCCAGCGTCTTGTCACCCGCCGAACAAAGGCTGGCGATGGCCCGACTGGCCTTTGCCGGCGTCGACAAGGTGGTGGTGGATCCACGCGAAACCAAGCGCAACGGGCCCAGCTACACGATTGACACCTTGCGTGAACTTGGGGCCGCGCTGCCTGGCGCAGAGTTCTTTCTGGTGATCGGCCAGGATCAGGCGGCCGCATTGAAGACCTGGCATGACTGGGAAGCGGTCCTGCGCCTCGCTATAATTTGTGTAGCTGCGCGCCCCGATTTGTCGGGCGCCTGGCGCCGATTCGTTCCGCCAATGGAACTTCAGGCACGGTTCAGACAGCTGAATTTTCCCGATTTGCCCGTCAGCGCCACCGAAATCCGCCAACGCATTGCGTCTGGCCAGGGCGTTGCCCCTCTGGTTTGTGACGCGGTTGCGCGTTATATTGCTGAACACCACCTTTACCAAGCTGCTTGATGACTACTGAAACCGCCACCAAAAAAGACACCCAGAAACTTCAGCGTGCCATCGTGGATGGCCTGGAGGACGTCAAGGCCCAGGACATCCAGGTATTCGATACCGAACACCTTTCCCCCTTGTTTGAGCGTGTGATCGTGGCGTCGGGTACCTCCAACCGGCAGACCAAGGCGCTGGCGGCCAGCGTGCGCGACGCGGTTCGCGACGCCGGGTTTCCCAAGCCACGTATCGAAGGCGAGGCCAACGGCGAATGGATCATCGTCGATTGTGCGCAGGCCGTGGTGCACATCATGCAGCCGACCTTCCGTACCTATTACCACCTGGAAGAGCTCTGGGGCGAGAAGCCGGTGCGCTTGAAATTCGGTGCTGTCAGGCCGGTCGTCAAAGAGCCGGTCAAGGCTGCTGCCAAGAAGGTCCCTGCCAAGAAGGCGGCGGCCGGAAAATCGCCCGCCAAGGCAACGGTCCGGCGCAAGCCCGAGCGCGAATTGGCGCCGCCCGCACCTGTGCCGTCGCCAGCGCCGGTGGCCAAGGCCGTACGCAAGCCAGTGGCGGCCAAATCGGCGCCAGCCAAGGCCCGGGCGTCGGCGCCAACGGCAGTGGGCAAGGCAGCCGCCAAGGCACCGGCCAAAAAGCCCCGCGCTGCCAGGAAGACCTGACGCTGCGGCCATGAAGCTGGTCGTGGTGGCCGTCGGCCAGCGGGTGCCGGCCTGGGCACAAGCCGGGTGGGACGAATACGCCAAGCGTTTCCCACCCGAGCTGCGGGTGGAACTCAAGACCGTCAAGACCGAGGCACGGGGGTCGAAGACACTCGCCACACTGCTGTTGGCCGAGCGTGATCGCATCCGGGCCGCCATCCCTGCGGGCAGCCGGGTTGTTGCACTCGACGAACATGGAACCTCCTTGTCGACCACGGCGCTGGCCCAGCGGCTCACGCAGTGGCAGCTGGGCGGAACCGATGTGGCGCTGGTCATTGGCGGGCCGGACGGGCTGGAGCCTGAGTTCAAGCGCTTGGCCCATGAGCGCATCCGGCTGTCCGACCTGACCCTGCCCCACGCCATGGTGCGGGTGCTGCTGGTGGAGCAGTTGTACCGTGCCTGGTCGATCATTGCCAACCACCCTTACCATCGGGAGTGACGCGCTGTGACACCCTTTGTCTACCTGGCCTCCCAGAGCCCGCGTCGGCGCCAGTTGCTGGACCAGCTCGGTATTGCCCATGAACTGCTGCTGCCCGACGCCGGTGAAGACGCAGAGGCGCTTGAAGCGGTCCACCCCGGGGAACTGCCAGCCGCGTATGTGGTGCGGGTGACCCAGCTCAAGCTCGATGCGGCGCTGCGCCGTCAGCAGCGCCTGGCGCTGGCCGACGCGCCGGTACTGTGTGCCGACACCACGGTGGCGGTGGGTCGGCGGATCCTCGGCAAACCGGGCGATGCCTCCGAAGCCTGCGCGATGCTGGCGGCCTTGTCCGGCCGCAGCCACCGGGTCTTGACGGCAGTGGCCATCGCGTCGCAGGACGGTCGCCGCCAGACGCTGAGTGTCTCGCGCGTCACATTTGCCGACCTCGGTGCGGCCGAGATAGCAGCCTATGTCGCGTCCGGTGAACCGATGGGCAAGGCCGGTGCCTACGCGGTTCAGGGCCGAGCGGCCGCCTTCATCACGCACCTGTCGGGGTCGTACTCTGGCATCATGGGTTTGCCGCTGTATGAAACCGCGCAACTGCTGGGCGGTTTCGGGTTCCGGTTCTGAGAAGTCCATCGACACCAAGCACCATGCAAGAAGACATTTTGATCAATTGGTCCCCGCAGGAAACGCGGGTGGCGATCGTGCAAAACGGCTCGGTGCAGGAGCTTCATGTGGAGCGCACGCTGGAGCGTGGCCTGGTGGGCAACGTCTACCTGGGCAAGGTGGTGCGCGTGCTGCCTGGCATGCAGTCGGCGTTCGTCGACATCGGGCTGGAGCGGGCTGCGTTCCTGCATGTGGCCGACGTATGGCACCGCCAGCCCGACGGAGACCCTCCCGGCGCAGTGCGGGCGGCACAACAGGTGCTGGTCCCGATCGAGAAGCAGGTGTTCGAGGGCCAGGCGCTGACCGTGCAGGTCATCAAGGATCCGATTGGCACCAAGGGCGCCCGTCTGTCAACCCAGATCAGCATCGCCGGGCGCCTGCTGGTGTTCCTGCCACAGGACGACCATGTGGGGGTGTCGCAAAAGATCGCTTCCGCGCAGCGTGACGAACTGCGCAATCGCCTGCAAGTGCTGACGCAGCCTGGCGGTGGCGGGTTCATCCTGCGCACCAATGGCGAAGACGCCAGTGATCCGGAGCTGTCCGAGGACATTGCGTACCTGCGCAAGGCCTGGGCCCGCATCAAGGACGCATCCACCCGACTGCCCTCGATGTCGCTGCTGCACCAGGACCTGAGCCTGCTGCAGCGCGTGTTGCGCGACCTGGCGGGCGACGCCACGCAATCCATCAAGGTGGATTCGCGCGAGCAAACCGACATCCTGCTCGCGTTCGGGCGCGAATTCATGCCGTCGGCCACCAGCAAGCTGGAGCACTACAAGGGGGAGCGGCCCATCTTTGACCTGTACGGCATCGACGAGGAAATCGCCCGTGCACTGGCGCGCCGGGTGGACCTCAAGTCCGGAGGTTATCTGGTGGTGGACCAGACCGAGGCGCTCACCACCTTTGACGTGAACACGGGCGGCTTCGTCGGTGCGCGCAATTTTGACGACACGATTTTCAAGACCAATCTGGAGGCGGCCCAGGCGATCGCGCGGCAACTTCGCCTGCGCAACCTGGGCGGCATCATCATTGCCGACTTCATCGACATGGTCCGCGAGGACCACCGCGAAGCCGTGCTGGCGGAGTTTCGCAAGCAGTTGGCGCGTGACCGTGTGAAGACGTCGGCCGGCGGGTTCTCGCAACTCGGCCTGGTCGAGATGACACGCAAGCGCACGCGCGAGTCGCTGGCCCACATGTTGTGCGAGCCGTGCGCGGCATGCCAGGGCAAAGGCAGCGTGAAAACCGCCCGCAGTGTGGCCTACGACATCCTGCGCGAAATCCTGCGGGAGGCGCGGCAGTTCAATCCGCGCGAGTTCCGCGTGGTGGCATCGCCCAAGGTGATCGAGTTGTTCCTGGACGAGGAAAGCCAGCATCTGGCAGGGCTGAGCGAATTCATCGGCAAATCCGTGTCGCTGCAAAGTGAGACGGCCATGGGGCAGGAGCAGTACGACATCATCCTGTTGTAGGTGGCAGGCCACGGCCAGCCCCAGGGCGAAACCTGCAGGGGTCAGAGGGGGCCACGAAGGCCATGCCGACGTGCCACTCCGCCGGTCGCCTGTTACCGACTCGCAGCCGGGTTTGGCACCGAGTGGTCCAGATCGGGCCGTCGCCAGGGGTCGATGTGGGTCATCAGGTTGAGCACACGGTGGCGCTGCAGCACGCGTTGGCGGGCGACCACGGCGATGTCGTGGCCGGCTTCGACGCTGATGGCGCCGTCCACCTCGAGGTGGGCATCCACCACGATCATGTCGCCCATCTTGCGGGTGCGCACGTCGTGCACGCCGCTGACGCCCGGTGTCTCGAGCAGGGTGGCACGGATCGCTTGCACTTCGGCCTCGTCCACCGCGCGGTCCATCAGGTCGTGCAGCGCGTCCCAGCTGAACCCCCAGCCCATGCGGGTCACCATGAAACCCACAATCAGGGCAGCGATGGGGTCGAGGATCGGGTAGCCGGCCAGGTTGCCGATGATGCCGATGCCCACCACCAGGCTGGACGCCGCGTCGGACCGCGCGTGCCAGGCATTGGCCACCAGCATGCTCGACTTGACCCGCTTGGCTGCCGCCAGCATGTAGCGAAACAGCAGCTCCTTGGCGGCCAGCGCGCCACCTGCCACCCACAGCGCGAGGATGTGGACCGTGGGCACCTTCTCGGGCGCTTCCAGCTTGAGGAACGCCGACCACAACATGCCCACACCCACCGCCAGCAGCAGCGTGCCCAGCACCAGCGAGGCGGCGGTCTCGAAACGCTGGTGACCGTAGGGGTGATCGACGTCGGCGTCCTTCTGGCTGTGGTGGCTGGCGAACAGCACCACGAAGTCCGCCACGAGGTCGGACAGCGAGTGGATGCCGTCGGCAATCAGGGCCTGGGACTTGGCGCCGATGCCCACCGCAATCTGGGTGATCGTCAGTACCAGGTTGACCACGACGCTGACCCAGGTGCTGCGCGACGCGGCGGCGGCGCGTTCCTGCGGGGAATGGTCGGGGTCGTCGTCATCGTCGTCGGGGATGGCTTGCAGGTTCATGGTGGCGGGCGCTCTGGATCACCAGAGACGTCGTGTGTCTTCAAGGCGTGGACTGCGAGTCTACCCGTCGCCGGGCGGGGGCCGGGGATTCAGGTCATGTGCAGGCCCATGGGGGAGTTGTCGGCGCGCAGGTCGCCGGGGTGCCCCTGGAGGGTGTACGGGATCGACAGAAAGGCGACCAGGATCACGGGCAGCAGCGACGCCAGGACAACGCTGGCGAACCGGATGATGAACAGGTGCAGTGTCGGCTCCATGAAGGCCTCGGGGAGTAGTGAAGGGGTGATGCGATCTTCAGGCCCGATTCTTAAACTTCACTGAGCAGCACTTATTGATCTTTTCGCAATTTATTACACCGTTCGGGCTGAGCCTGTCGAAGCCTGCAGCCCTTCGACAAGCTCAGGGCGAACGGTTTGGTGGGTGTCGCGAATTCCGAAAACCTCAATAATC
>JAYVRP010001114.1:0-2842 GCA_043776215.1 Rhodoferax sp.
GCCGCTGAGTACCCCCATGGCTTCGGTGATGTGGATCTCGGACTTGATCTCCCGGGTCTTGTCGTCGATGGTGTGCCAGATGCCCAAGGGTGTCATCTGGGCGAATGCGGCAACGGTGGCGGAGCTGACGACGACAGCGGTCATGATTTGCTTCAACATGGGAATCTCCGTGAGGTGGTAACGAGCGGGTTCGGGAATATGGCGGCGGCCATCATCAGGCAAACACCGCCTCGGTGTCCATCAGCACGCGGGCACCGGAGCGCGCCGTCATCATCAGGGAGGCCGTCTCGGGGAATAGCTTGGCGAAGTAGAAACGTGCCGTCTGCAATTTGGCCTGGTAGAACGGGTCGGTGCTGCCCGCCGCAATTTCACGCAGCGCGACCTGCGCCATGCGGGCCCAGAAGTAACCGAACACCAGGTGCCCGGCCACACGCAGGTAGTCCACCGCGGCGGCTCCGACTTCGTCCGCGTTCTGGAAGCCCTTGAATCCGATCTCGGTCGTGAGCTTGGTCATCTTGTCACCGAGATAGGCGATCGGGTTGATGAACTCGGCCATCTTCTCGTTCACGCCTTCCTCTTCCACCAGCGCGGCTATCAACTTTCCGAACTTCTTGAGCGTCGCACCGTTGTTGCCCAGGATCTTGCGCCCCAGCAGGTCCAGGCTCTGAATCGTGTTGGTGCCCTCGTAAATCATGTTGATGCGGGCATCGCGCACATATTGCTCCATGCCCCATTCCTTGATGTAGCCGTGGCCACCGAAGACCTGCATGCAGCCGGAGGCGGCGATCCAGCCGTTGTCGGTCAGGAATGCCTTCATGACCGGTGTCAGCAGGGACAACATCTCACCACTGTCTTTGCGCACCTTGTCCTCCGGATGGAAGTGTTCCTTTTCCAACAGCACCGAGCAAAAGATCGCCAGCGCCCGGCCACCTTCGGCATAGGCCCGTGCCGTGAGCAGCATTTTGCGCACGTCCGGGTGCACGATGATTGGGTCGGCAGGTTTATCCTTGGCCTTGGTGCCTGACAGCGAGCGCATCTGGATCCGGTCCTTGGCATAGGCCACCGCGTTCTGGTAGGCGATCTCGGTCAAGCCGAGCGACTGGTTGCCCACCCCCAGCCGGGCACCGTTCATCATGACGAACATCGCATTCATGCCCTTGTTGGGCTGCCCGACCAGCGTACCTGCGGCGCCTTCGAGCACCATCTCGCAGGTGGCGCTGCCATGGATGCCCATCTTGTGCTCCAGCCGGCTGCAACGGATGCCGTTGCGGCTACCCAGCGAGCCATCCGGGTTGACGTTGAATTTCGGAACGATGAACAGGCTGACCCCCTTGATGCCGGGCGGCGAATCCGTCATGCGCGCCAACACCAGGTGGATGATGTTGCCGGCCATGTCGTGTTCGCCGGCGCTGATGAAGATCTTGGTGCCGGTGATGCGGTAGGTGCCGTCGGGCTGGGCCTCGGCCTTGGTGCGCATCAGCCCCAGGTCGGTGCCACAGTGGGGCTCGGTCAGGCACATGGTGCCGGTCCACTCGCCGCTGGTCATCTTGCGCAGGTAGGCCTGCTTCTGTGCATCGGTGCCATAGGCGTGCAAGGCGGCGTAGGCACCGTGCGTCAGGCCCGGGTACATGGTCCAGGCCTGGTTGGTGGCGGTCAGCATCTCGTTCAGGCACTGGTTCACCACCAGCGGCAGACCTTGGCCACCATACTCCGGGTCACCGCTCAAGGCCGGCCATCCGCCCTCCACGTATTTGGCATAGGCCTCCTTGAAACCCTTGGGCGTGGTCACTGCATGGGTGACCGGGTCGAGCCGGCATCCTTCCGTGTCGCCCGGAACATTCAGCGGCAAAGTGACCTCGGTGGCGAACTTGCCCGCCTCTTCCAGCACTGCGTCGATGGTTTGCGCGTCGATGTCGGCATGGCGCGGCATGGCACGGAAGTCGTCGGTGACCTTGAACACTTCGTGCATCACAAACTGCATGTCGCGCAGGGGCGGGGTGTAGCTGGGCATGGGGTTTACTCCTGAAGAAAAAGGGAATTCATGGGATGCCAGCGCTGGAGACGGCTGGGGCTTCGACCGGCGCAGCCCCGTACCTGGCAAGAATGTGGGCAAACCCGGTGTTGGCGCGGGTGATGGAGCCGGGGTTTTTGAGGAAACGCGCCTCGTAATGAAGCGCCAGGATCAGGCCGTGGATCTCGAAGGACATCTGGTGTGCGTCGGCATCGGACCGGAGCTGGCCTTCTTCCTTGGCCTGGATCACGGCCCGGTGCATGGCGCCCAGCCAGGCCTTGACAGAAGTGGCCAGAGCGTCCCGCACTGCGCCGGGACGGTCGTCGAATTCGACAGCGCCACTGATGAAGATGCAACCCGACTGGATCTCGACCGCAACACGCTTCATCCAGTTGGCGAAAAACGCTTCCACCCGGGGCAACCCGCGCGGCGCCGACAGCGCCGGGTAGAAAACTTCCTGCTCGAACTGGTGGAAATACTCGTGCACCACCGAAATCTGCAGTTCTTCGCGCGAGCCGAAATGGGCAAAGACACCCGATTTGCTCATGTGCATCAACTCCGCCAGGGCGCCGATGCTCAGGCCCTCCAGGCCCACCTGCGTGGCCAGACGCAACGCCGCATCCACAATCGCCGCCTTGGTTTGTTGCCCTTTGTGGGACACCCGCCCCTCCAGCACGCCGGAGCGGGTGGGCTCGGTATCAGCGACGGACGGCTTGCGTGGCAGGGGCGTGGCAGACATTCAAAGTTTGGATTAGTACGAACGGTCGTGCTATTTTGCACGAAGTGGTTCCCGTGCCCGGGACTTCAAGCTGCTCTAGACGCCATGATCTA
>JAYVRP010001115.1:0-2820 GCA_043776215.1 Rhodoferax sp.
GTGCTGGAGTACACGACCCACTGGTTCTGCTCCTGCGGCACGACATAAGCCACCTGGCCTTCCAGGTAGAAATGCTCCTGCCCGCCCACTTCCAGCGTACCGCTGAGGCGGTGCGGGGCTGCTTGCAAGGCGGCGGCGGCGTCGCCCCGGCGGACATGGACAGGGGGCAGCACAAAACTCTGCGCCGCCAGGGCGTCCCGGGCGGTCAGGATGGCTGGCAGCGCATCCACCTGCACCCGCACCTTGCGGGCGGCCCGTCGCGCGGCCATGACACTCGTCGCCACCACCAGACCGATGACCTGGCCCACATGTTGCACGGTGTCGCCGGCGAAGATCGGCTCGTCGCCGGCGAACGACGCCAGCATGGTGTGGCCCGGGATATCACCTGCGAGCACCACGTCGCGTACACCGGGCATGGCCAGTGCCGGTGTGGCATCGATGCCACGCAAGTGGCCATGTGCCACGGTCGAAAGGATCGGGGCGGCGTACAGCGTCCCCTTGAGTTCGGCAATGTCGTCGACATAGGTGGCGGCCCCCGCCACCTGGGCGCGGGCGCTTTCGTGCGGCCGCGATACCCCGGATGCCACGGTCCGGGCCGGCGCTGGCAGTGGGTCCGGGGCGTTCATGCGGCTTCTCCGAGCACGGGCCAGGACTCCAGGTTGACCGATCGCACGCCCTGGCTCTCCAGCCACAGGCGCTGCAGCAGGTTGCCCAGCACCTCGGTGCGGTACGAGGCGCTGGCACGCACGTCGGAGATAGGCTGGAATTCGGCACGCAAGGTGCTGGCGGCGTGGCGCACGGTGTCAGCGGTCCATACATGCCCGGTAAGCGCGGCCTGCGTCAGGCGGGCCCGCACGGGCGTCGCGGCCACACCACCGACGCCAATCGATGCCGAGACCACACCCGACTCCGACAGTTGCAGGCAGACGGCCAGGCAGACGGCCGATATGTCGTCGTCAAAACGCTTTGAAATCTTGTAGACACGGGAGAACTCCTGCGGCGTAGGCCGGGGGATCTTGATCCACGCCAGCACCTCGTCAGCCGCCATGACGTTTTGGCGGTAACCCGTGTACAGCCCTTCCAGCGGCAGCTCGCGGTGACCGCGCTGTCCCATCAACACCACATTCGCGCCCAGTGCAATCAGCAGTGGCATCGAGTCCCCGATGGGTGAGCCATTGGCGACGTTGCCGCCGAGCGTACCGGAATTGCGCACGGGCAGACCGGCAAAGCGGTTGGCGAACACCTGCAATTGCGGCCGCTCGCGCACCAACGCCGCGAACGCGTCGGCCAATGGCACGGCAGCACCGATCGCGACGTGGTGCGGGTAGTGCTCGATGCGCCGCAACTCGGCGACCCGGGTCACATCGAGCACTTGCTCGAAGGTCTTGTGCATCTTGGTTACCCACAGGCCGACATCGGTGCAGCCGGCGACCAGTTGCGCGTCGGGGTGGCGCGCACGCGCCTCCAGCAGGCCCTCAAGGGTCCGCGGTGCGAGGTAGCGGGCGTGGGGATCGTCCGACGCAGCCGACCGGGCGAGTTGCTGGATCTGCGATCGAATCTGCGCTTCGTCCACCCGCACCCGCGGCAGGTCGCCCATGCATTGCGCGGCGTCGAGGATGGGCCGGTACCCGGTGCACCGGCACAGATTGCCGGAAAGGTCGGCCTGTGCCTGCGCCCGGGAGATGGCCTCCCCCTGACAGATACGGCTCTGGTACATGCCGAACAGGCTCATCACGAACCCCGGGGTGCAGAACCCGCACTGGGAGCCATGGCATTGCACCATGGCCTCCTGCGCCGGGTGCAGGCGGCCGTCGGGCCTGGCGAGGTCTTCGACGGTCCATAACGCCAGGCCATCGATCGAATGGGCGAGCCGGATGCAGCTGTTCACGGCCCGGTACGCCAGGCCGTCGCCGTCAACGTCGCCGAGCACCACCGTACAGGCGCCGCAGTCGCCTTCGCCGCAGCCTTCCTTGGTGCCGGTGCAACGCAAATCTTCGCGCAGTACGTCGAGCAAGGTGCGGTCGGGCTGCACGTCGTGCAGCGTGACGAGTTGCCCGCGCCGGATGAAACGAATTTCCTGGGTCTTCATGCCATCGTGTCCTTGCAAGGCGGCCGCTGTTCGGCGCTAGGGTAAAACAGGTGTTGCGGCTCCACCATACACGCTAGCATATGACAGCCATGCCCAGCACCGTATGAAAGACCACACAATCCTCGACAAGATCGACCTTCACTTGATCAGGGTTCTGCATACCGTGTTGACCGAACGCAGCGTTTCACGAGCCGCCATCCGGCTGGGCATGCACCAGCCGGCGGTGAGTGGCGCGCTCAAGCGCCTGCGCGATTTCGCCGGAGACCCCCTGCTGGTGCGCTCTGGCAGTGGCATGGTGCCCACCGCGGCGGGTCTGCGCATGGTCGAGCCCAGCGCCAGCATCCTGCGCGGCGCCCAGATGCTGTTCGCCGACGTGCGCGCCTTCGACCCGGCCGTGGCGCGAACCACCTTCCGCATTGCCGCCAGCGACTACCTCGACAGCCAATTCCTGCCCCGGCTGGTGACGCTGATGAAGGAGCAGGCGCCGCTGTGCCACATGGATATCCAGCCGCTGTCGGGCGAATCCGACTACCGGGCCCGCCTGGCCCAGG
This sequence comes from Rhodoferax sp., assembly GCA_043776215.1. Classification (GTDB taxonomy): domain Bacteria; phylum Pseudomonadota; class Gammaproteobacteria; order Burkholderiales; family Burkholderiaceae_C; genus CAISIP01. The sequence continues at coordinate 2,641 of JAYVRP010001115.1, forward strand.
GCGACGTGGACATCGTGATCGGCAACTGGACCACCCCGCCCGGCGATCTGCACCTGGGGACGCTGTTTGACGACGAGGTGGTGTCGCTGGTGTCCGACCAGCACCCGGCCGTGCGCCGCGGCTGGGACAGCGCGGCCTGGCTGGCGGCGGACCACGTGGTTCCCGGGGCCACCCATCCCG
>JAYVRP010001116.1:0-2819 GCA_043776215.1 Rhodoferax sp.
GTGGAAGAAGTGCGCAAAGCGGGCCTGAGTGACGAGGCCCGGGCCGTGTGGGCCGCCCAGGGCGCCGAGTTTGGCACTCTTACGCCGCTGCAGTTCGCCAGCTTCGTCAGTGCCGAAGTCAAACGCTGGGACGCTGTTGTCAAGGCATCCGGCGCCAAGCTCGACTGAGGTCGGCACGCACCATGCAGCCTTCCGCAGCGACCGACAGAAACCTCTACCTGGCCCTGCGCGAAGCATTTCCTCAGGACCTGGATGCCACCGCCATAGAGACCGACGACGGTCTGCATTACAGCTGGCGCGATATCGAACACGCCAGTGCCATGCTGGCCAACCTGCTTCAAAGCCTTGAGCTTCCCCCGGCGTCCCGCATCACCGTGCAGGTCGACAAGTCGGTGGAAGCGGTGATGCTTTACCTCGCAACTTTGCGCTGTGGTCACGTCTATCTACCTTTGAACACCGCCTACCAGAGTGCCGAAGTCGCGTACTTCATCGGCAACGCCGAGCCGGCCGTGGTGGTGTGTTCTTCCAGGAACTTTGGCTGGGTAAGCAAGATCGCATTCAAGGCCGATACCTGCCATGTCTTCACGCTGGATGATGACCGCACGGGGTCCTTGTTGCAAAGGGCCGCATATTGCAGCGATCAACACGCAGTCGTGCCTCGTCGCGGTGCAGACCTGGCGGCCATTCTCTACACCAGTGGAACCACGGGGCGCAGCAAAGGCGCGATGTTGTCGCATGCCAATTTGCTCAGCAACGCATTGGTGCTGAAGAAATATTGGGGTTGGCGAACGGCGCAGCAGGGCGGTGACGTGCTGATCCATGCCTTGCCGATATTTCACGTGCATGGGCTGTTCGTGGCCTTGCACGGTGCACTGATCAATGGCAGCAAGATGCTGTGGTTCTCGCGCTTTGAGCCACGCGCCATTGTCAGCCGGATGGCGCAGGCCAGTGTGTTCATGGGGGTCCCCACGATGTACGTGCGCCTGCTTGACGAGCCAGGCCTCGACCGGGACGCGGTGCGCACCATGCGCCTGTTTGTCTCGGGTTCAGCCCCGCTGCTGATCGAGACGTTCACGCAGTGGCAGCAGCGCACCGGGCACACGATCCTGGAGCGTTACGGCATGTCCGAGACCGCCATGCTGACGTCCAACCCCTGCCAAGCGGGTGACGGTGAGCGCAGGGGCGGCACGGTCGGATTTCCATTGCCTGGTGTTGAACTGCGGGTGCGGGGTGAGGACGATCTCGACCTGCCACCAGGAGACATCGGCGACATCCAGGTGCGCGGTCCCAATGTGTTCGAAGGATATTGGCGCATGCCCGAGAAGACCCGCGAGGAGTTCACAACGGATGGATTCTTCAAGACGGGTGATGTCGGGCTGATCGACAGCCGGGGGTATGTCACGATCGTGGGAAGAAGCAAGGACCTGATCATCAGCGGCGGATATAACGTGTACCCGGCCGAGATCGAGGGCTACCTCAATGAACTGCCAGGTGTTGCAGAATGCGCCCTGGTGGGTGTGCCGCACCCGGATTTCGGGGAGGTGGGCGTTGCGGTCCTGACCGCCAGGCCCGGCGCGACGCTTGAACCGGACAAAGTACTGGCGGAGCTCAAGTCACGCCTGGCGAACTTCAAGATCCCCAAGCGGTGTTTCGTCGAGGATGTATTGCCACGCAACGCCATGGGCAAGGTGCAGAAGAACCTGCTGCGCGATAAGTACCGCACGCTTTTCGCGTAGCCCCGGCCACTTGCGGCCGGCCGCTGTGTGCGTGTCAGCGCAGCACCAGCACCGGTATATGCGAATGGGTCAGCACCAGTTGCGTTTCGCTGCCCAGCAACAGGCGCTTGATGCCCCGGCGCCCGTGCGAAGCCATCACGATCAGGTCGCACTTGTGTTTCTTGGCGGTGGCGATGATCGCTTCCGACACCAGGTCAGAACGTGCAGTGACCCCTTTCACCTTGACGCCTTTGACGAGAGCGGCCTTCTGGACACCGTCCACAATGGCCTGACCGCTCTCGGCCCATTGCTTCTCGATCCGCTCGACTTCGGCAGCCTGCAACACGATGCCGCCTTCGAAGTAACTTTGGGGATAACGCGGCACAACCTTGAGCGCCACCAGTTCGGCACCGGTCAGGGCGGCCAGTGAAATGGCGTTGGCAACAGCCTTCTTCGACAAGGTGGAACCGTCGGTGGCAACGAGAATACGTTGGTACATGGTGAACTCCTGTTGTTTGACTTGACACTTGAAAGAATACCCTCCGGACTGCTGAGGCAACTTGATCCATGTCAAGTTTGCTTTGCGTCTTGACCGTTAACCTTGTCCCCCATGCTGAGCGCCATCCCGCATCCATCTCCATCGCGGCCCGGGCCAACACCTGCCGTGGCGCCGGCGCAGTGTCTTGCTTCCGCATCCCATCCGACTGCCGCTGCGATATTCCTACTCGATGATCCGCAGGAGTGGGGGGCGTTCAGCCGTCCATGTCATGTTCCACCGGGCAGCATCGAGTCCAGCCTGATGGTACAGGGTATGACCTGCGCCGCGTGTGCCTTGACGATCGAAGATGCCCTGCGTGTCATGCCGGGCGTGGTGAGTGCCGACGTCAGTGCCGGCAGCCATCGGGCTCGGGTGGTCTGGTCGCCTGAGGTCACCAAACCGTCCGAATGGATGCAGGCCATACGGCGCGCAGGGTACCTCGCGTTTCCAGCCAACGACACCGAGGGCCGCGAACAACGCAAACGGGAAAGCCGCAAGGCCTTGTGGCGCTGGCTCGTGGCCGGGCTGTGCATGATGCAGGTGATGATGTACGCCTACCCGGCCTA
>JAYVRP010001117.1:0-9426 GCA_043776215.1 Rhodoferax sp.
GGCCTGATGGTGCAGTTGTCGACGCCGGACGTCGCCGCCCTGGTGACGGCGCTCAGTCTGCATGAGGGCGAAGTCGCGCGCAATCCGTACCAGTTGACCTTGCCCGCCTGGTTCATCGACGGTGTGCGCAGAGGTACGGAACGGGTTGGTGCGCCGGGATCCAAGGTGCCGCCGTTTACATTTGCCACGCTGTACGGCTGGCAACACTGGACCGGCACACACTGCGTGCCACTTGGTGCGCGCACTCTGGCAATCAGCGACTCGCCTTCGTCCCTGTTTGCCTGAGCACCACGGCTGCGCGCACGAGTGGCAGCCGGTCATTGCCGAAGTACATATCATCGCCGACGAACAAGGTCGGCGACCCAAAACCGCCTCGCCGGATCAGTTCGTCGGTGTTGGCTTTGAGCTGGTCCCGCACGTCCTGCGTCTGGATGCCTGCCTGGAGGTGCGCCACGTCAATGCCACATCGGACGCAAATGCCGGCCAGTACAGCGTCACTGGAGATGTCTTCCTCCCGTGACCAGTAGGCCTCGAACACGGCCGTTGCGAATGTCTCGAGCAGGCCTTGGGGTTGCAGCCACAGGCAGCCTCGCATCGCCTTCACGCTGTTGACTGGAAAAACCTTTGGTGGCATCACGATGTGCAAGTGGGCTGCGCGTGCCCAGTCCTGCAGATCCTTCAGCATGTAGGCCTGTTTGGCCGGCACCGGATTTTCACGTTGCGCGTAAACACTCGGGTTGATGCTGTTGAACACGCCTCCGACCAGAATCGGGCGCCATCTGATGGGCACCTGGAGTTCGGCGGCCAACGGCTGGACGTTGTGAAAGGCCAGCCAGGTCCACGGGCTGGAGCAGTCAAAAAAGAATTCGATCATGGTGTCCTCGCGTCGTGTGCGCCCGCACGCACGGTGTGTGAGGTCTGGCCAAACAGCGCTTTGCGGGCTTCGTCGGTGAGTGCCGATGCACGCAGGTCGCGGCCGAGCTCCAGGCCACGCAAGACGGCAGCGCGCTGGAACATCCCGTCGTACCAGCGTTGCACGTGCGGGAATGATTGCAGCCGCACCTGCTGCGCCTTGTGGGTGCGCACCCAGGGAAAAATGGCCATGTCGGCGATCGAATAATCGTTGCCCGCGACCCACGCGGCGGTGCGTCCGAGTTGGCAATCCAGCACGCCGTACAGGCGGTCGACCTCCTGGCCGTAGCGTTGGATGGCATAGGCGATCTTTTCGGGCGCATACAACAGGAAGTGCCCGTTCTGACCCGCCATCGGACCCAGCCCACCCATCTGCCACATCAGCCATTGCAGGGTTGTATTGCGCCCGCGCAGGTCTGCGGGCATGAAACGTCCGGTCTTGTCGGCGAGGTACAGCAGGATCGCTCCGCTTTCGAAAACAGACAGTGGCGCGCCACCGTCCTTTGGCGCATGGTCCACGATGGCCGGCATGCGGTTGTTCGGGCTGATCTGCAGGAACTCCGGTGCGAATTGCTCGCCCGCTCCGATATTGACCGGCAGCATCCGGTAGGGCAGGCCACACTCTTCCAGCATGATGGAAATTTTCCAGCCGTTGGGTGTAGGCCAGTAGTGCAGATCGAGCATGGGACTCCACGAAGGCGCGAGGAAGCGATCATGATAGCCCCGGAGTCGGGATAAACACCACATATTGGCCCGCTGCCGTGGTCAGAAAACGGCCGCAGGAGTAAGCTCGAAGCTATGGGCATATGCAACCCTGGCGTGGCTTGTAACTGGATGGAACCTGCGTTGCTTGAACATGATTGAGACCCGACACGACTATGTGACTCCAGACCAACTTCGGGTTGGCTTGTACGTGGAATTGGAGTTGGGGTGGATGGCCCATCCGTTCCCCAAGGGAAGTTTCAAGATCAGTTCCGAACGTCAGCTTGCCACCATCCGGGGGCTGGGCCTCAAGCGCATTCGTTGCGTCCCCGCAAAGAGCGATCCGGCACCGCCGGGCGAGCCGCCCGCTGTCGAGAGCTTGGCGCAGCCCAACGCCGATCCTGCCACCATGGTGTCGGTCGATCCTCCGACACCCGAGCAGGAGCGTCGCCAGCGCCATCAGGAGCTGCTCGCCGAACAGCGCCAGAACCTGGCAGTCTGCGATGCGCAATTCGGCGCCGCGATCCGGCGTTATGAAATTGTGCTGGAGCAGGTCAGACAACAGCCCGCGCTAGCCGCCAGGCAGTGCAGTGAACTGGTGGACGGCATCGTGGCCGATGTACTCCTGCAGGGTGAGTCGTCCATCCGCCTGTTGTCCGAAAGCATGGGCGACCGCGCCTGCATGCATCCGGTCAACGTGACCATTCTCTCGTTGTTGCTCGGGAAAACCCTCGGCCTGCCCGCGCAGGCACTGCACGATCTCGGTATTGCGGCCTTCCTCCATGACATCGGAAAGACCCAGCTGCCCGAGCGGGTGCGCTGGATGGAGAGCCCGATGTCGAGTGTCGATTGCCGCTCTTACCAGGGCCACGTTGCGCACGGCATCTTGCTGGCCCAGTGCCTCGCTATTTCCGATGATGCGCTGCGCGCGCTGGCTGAGCACCACGAAATGATGGACGCCAGCGGGTTTCCGCGCCAACTGCTCGGCGCATCGATCAGTCTGGCCGGAAAGATCCTGGCGCTCGTGAACCGTTATGACAACCTGTGCAATCCGCCACGGCCGTCGGCGGCAGTCACGCCCCACGAGGCCCTGTCGATGATCTTTTCCCAAATGAAGGCGCGTTACGACAGTGTCGTGCTGGCGGCTTTCATCCGCATGATGGGAGTTTATCCGCCGGGTTCGGTGGTGCAGCTGTCGAACGACCTGTTCGCGTTGGTGGTGTCCGTGAACTCTGCCCGCCCGCTCAAGCCGCGTGTCGTGGTGCACGATCCGTCGGTTCCCAGGGACGAGGCCCTGATTGTTGACCTGGAACAGGCGGACGCGCCCGGCATCCGGCGCAGCCTCAAACCCGTTGCTCTCCCCAAGGCGGCGCTGGATTATCTGTCGCCACGGTCGCGCATCTGCTATTTCTTCGAGCGCGCGCTGTCGGTGACCCATGTGGAGGCGATGGCGTGACAGGCCCCTCCTGGCACAGCCTGGTCGAGGCCCTGATCGAAGCGGTCTGGATCGTTGATGCCGTTGGGTTGCGGATCGTCGCAGTCAACGAGGCAGCGGTCACCATGGTGGGGCTGCGGCGCGAGGAATTGATCGGCAGGCCGGCAGTCGAGCTGACTGCGGCGCCGGAGGACATGTTCTTTTGGGAGGATGTCGCTGCTGGTTTGGCAGACCATATCCATTCGGAGAGTCTTGTGCGTTGTGCCGATGGCATGGCGATCCCTGTCGAACGCAGTGTGCGCAAGCTGTGGATCGACGCAGCGACTCCTGGTTTTCTGGTGGCCATGCGCGATCTGCGGGTGCAGCGCGACAACGAATTGCAGTTGGAAACGTTGCTGGCGGAGTTGCGCGCCACGCTGGAATCCACTGCGGACGGTATTCTCGCCATCGACCTGCAGGGCCACGTGCGCAACTACAACCGGCACTTTGCAGAACTCTGGGAAATACCCGAGAAATTGATGGTGCAGCGCGACGACCCGGCCCTGCTGGCGCATATGGCTGGCATGGTCGACGACCGTGCCGGCTACGAAGCCCAGCTCGCGCATCTCGCGCAGTTTCCGTTGCTCGAAGCCACCGACGCATTGACGCTACGTTCCGGGCGCTCCATGGAGCGGGTCTCGCTGCCGCAATACAGCCGCGGCCAGCCCATCGGCCGGGTATTCGCATTTCGCGATATCACGCAGAAGAGGGATGCCGACGCGCGCCTGCGCCTGGCGGCCAAGGTGTTCGAGTTGAGCCTGGACGCTGTTTTCATCACCAGCGCCGATTACCTGTTGCTGGCTGCCAACCCGTGTTGCGAACGGCTCACGGGCATGGCGCAAGCGCAGTTGCTGGGTATCAGCGCACACGACATGTTCCACGACCCGCACGATGCGGGTTTGTTCGTGCGAATCGGGCAGCATCTGGCCACCGATGGGTATTGGGAGGGGGAGGTCTGGCGCAAGGGCGAAGGGCAGCACGCGCGCGCCATGCAGGTGTCGTGGGTGCTGTTGCGCGACGAGCTGGGTGTTGCGGTGAACAGTGTCTGCTTTTTCAAGGACCTCACAGAGAAATACGCCGCGCAACAACGCATCGAAACCCTGGCCTACCGCGATGTGCTCACCGGGTTGCCGAACCGCCTGCTGCTGGCCCAGCGGGTTGATTTTGCCTTGCGCATGGCCGAGCGCAACGGGGGGCAATTCGCCGTATTTTTTCTCGATCTGGACCGGTTCAAGAACATCAACGACTCGATGGGCCACGCCTTCGGCGACCGGGTGCTGGTCGAAGTCGCGGAGCGCATCAAGGCGGTCCTGCGCGATGTCGATACGCTGTGCCGCCTGGGTGGAGACGAGTTCGTGGTTTTTCTGCAGGAGACCGATGCCCATGGTGCCGAGACCTGTGCGCAGCGCATCTTGCAGGGCTTGGCGCGCCCGTTCCAGATCGAGGAGATGAGTTTTTCGGTGGGCTGCAGCATTGGCGTGGCGCTGTACCCGGAAGACGGCAAAACGCTCGACGAACTGATCCAGTTTGCCGACACCGCCATGTACCGGGTCAAGGAGCACGGGCGTGGCAGCTTCCGCTTCTACCAGCCCCAGATGAACATCGATGTGTTGTCGCGCATGAAGATGGACCATGCCATGCGCCAGGCGATGCAGCAACAGCGCTTCCGGCTGCACTATCAGCCGCAGATCGCACTCGATACCGGCCGGCTGGTCGGTGCGGAAGCCCTGGCGCGCTGGACCGATCCCGCCATGGGGGAGGTCGGGCCGGCAGTGTTCATCGCATTGGCGGAAGAAACCGGCTTCATCATCACCATCGGAAATTGGGTGCTGCAGGAGGCGGTCCGGCAGGCCCGGCTCTGGCAGGATGCCGGTACGCCGGTGACCGTGTCCATCAATGTCTCTGCCTTGCAGTTTCAACAGGCTGATTTCGTGCAACTGATCGACCGCGCGTTGGCGGCCAGCGGCTTGCGCCCCGGCCTGCTCGAACTCGAGCTGACCGAATCGATTCTGCTCAACGATGCCGAGGAAGCCTTGGCACGCCTGCACGCCCTGGCCGCACTGGGGGTGGCGCTCTCGATCGATGATTTCGGAACGGGTTACTCCAGTCTGGCCTATCTCAAACGTTTTCCGATTTCCAAGCTCAAGATCGACCGATCCTTTGTGATGGGGCTGCCCGGGGACGAGAGTGACCGTGCCATCGTCAGTGCCACGATCGGCATGGCACGTGCACTCAAGCTCAGCGTGGTGGCGGAGGGGGTCGAGACCGAAGCGCAAAAGCAATATCTGCAGGACCTGAGTTGCGCGTCGTTCCAGGGGTATCTGTGTTCGCCGGCACTGCCACCGCAGGAGTTCGAGGTGCTGATGGCGCGCCTTTTGCTGGCTGGCGCCGGACTTCCCCATTGACCTTTCCGGAATTCACCACACCGTTCAGGCTGAGCCTGTCGAAGCCGCCTGCCCTGAGCTTGTCGAAGGGAGCCTGTAGAAGCCGCCTGTCCCGAGCTTGTCGAAAGGCCCTCCCGAGCCCTTCGACAGGCTCAGGGCGAACGGAACAAACAGTGTCACGAAATAGGGAAACCTCAAGGAGCCGCCAGGCCCAGTTTGGCCGCCAGTCCGATGCGCTGCAGCTTGCCGGTCGCGCCCTTGGGTATCTCGGCCATGAACAGGACTTTCCTGGGCACTTTGAAATCGGCCAGGCGGCTGGCGGCGAAGTCGCGCAATTCACGTTCGCTCAGTTGATGCCCTTCGCGCAGCACCACCGCGACCGCCACGTCTTCGCCCAATTTGTCGTGGGGCATTCCAAACGTGACCACCTGGGCGATCGCCGGATGGTCCATCAGCACTTCATCGACTTCCCGCGGAGAGATCTTCTCGCCCCCGCGGTTGATGATCTCTTTCAGGCGCCCGGTCAGGGTGAGATATCCCTCGGCATCGAGCACGCCCTGGTCTCCCGTGCGGAACCAGCCATGCACATATGCTTCGGCATTGGCTGCGGCGTTATTTTCGTAAGCGGTGGCGACGTTGTCGCCCCGGATGACGACTTCGCCGATCTGGCCGGGGGCGACCAAACCTCCCTGTTCATCCATGATCGCTATCTCCGGTCCGGCCGCCAGGCCGACCGACCCGGGGATCCGTTTTGCCGGTGGCAGCGGGCTGCTCGCCATCTGGTGCGCCGCTTCCGTCATGCCGTAGGACTCGATCAGCGGAGCATGGAAGACGCGTTCGAGTTCGGCGATCACCTGTGGCGGCATCGACGACGACGAGGAGCGGATGAAACGCAGGGGGTTGGCTTCGATCGTGTCCCGGTTGCCGGCTGCGCGGCTCAGGATCGTCTGGTGCATGGTGGGTACGGCCGTGTACCAGGTGGGGCGGCACTCTTTCATCCAGCCGAAGAACTTGAGTGCGTTGAAGCCCGGCGTGCAAAAGATCTGGCTGCCAACCGCCATCGGTGCCAGCACGCCAGCGATCAGGCCATGGATATGGAACAGCGGCATGATGTGCAACTCGCGGTCCTGCGCGGTCAGGCGCAAGGTGTTGCTGATGTTGCGCGCCGAAGCGCAGACGTTGCGGTGTGACAGGGGAACGATTTTGGGTCGCGATGTCGTGCCAGATGTGTGAAGAATCAAGGCCACATCCTGGGGCTCGGCCGGGCCGGGAGAGGCGCAAGCGGCGCCGGGTACACTGCCTATGAAGTGCAGGCTGAAGGCACCGGCCCCTTGGTCGGGCAGGGGCTGCAGTTCGATCACGGCTATGCCGAGCCTGGCAGCCACGACCGCCGCCACTGTGTCACTGCCTTGTGCCACGATGATCGCCCGAGCCCCCAGGTCGCTCAGGTAAAACTCGAACTCTTCCGCGCGGTAGGCCATGTTCAGCGGCGCCGCCGTGCAGGTGCTGGCCACGGCCACGAACGCGCACGCCATCTCGGGGCAATTCGGCAGTGCGATGGCGACACGGTCGCCGCGACCGAGCCCCCAGGCATTGAGCGTGGCGGTGGTGCGGGCGACGAGCATCTGCAGGCTGCCGTAGGTAAGTGGCAACCCACCCGGAGCCATCATCGCGATCGACCCGGGCTGTTGTTGGGCCACCATCTGGCCCAAGGTGGAGAACTGTGTCATGGTGTTCGTGTGTTCGTGTGTCGGGGTTTGGGAGGGCAGGAGGGCGCGCGCCCGTCAGTGCCGGGATACCAGGCTCAGGCGATGCGCAGCGCGCCGGCGCGCGCGCGCAAGGTATGGTCGAGCAGGCTGGCCAAGGCATGCACCGCTTCAATGCTGGGTGTAGGTAGGCCGGTGATCTTGCCGAGTTCCAGCACCGAGCCCACAAGGGCCTGCAACTCAAGGGGGCGGCCCTGCTCGACGTCCTGCAACATCGAGGTCTTGTGCTGGCCGACTGCCTGGGCGCCCGCGATGCGCTTGTCGAGGCTGACCTTGAAGCGCACCCCCAGACGTTCGCCGATGGTTTGCGCCTCTCGCATCATCGCGCCGGCGAGTTCGCGTGTCGGCCCGAACAGGCAGATGTCTTCCAGCGTGGCATGGGTCAAGGCGCTGATCGGATTGAAGCTCAGGTTGCCCCACAGCTTGAGCCAGATCTCGGAGCGGATGTCGCTCGATACTGGAGCCTTGAACCCGGCCGCCTTGAAAGCGTCGCTCACGGCACGCAGGCTGGGTGTGTCGCTTCCGTCCAGTTCACCGAGTGTGAAGCGGTTGCCCTCGATGACCTGGATCACGCCCGGTTGCACGACTTCACTGGCCGGGTAAACGACGCTTCCAATCACCCGGTCGACATGAATGTGCCGGGCGATCATGCCGTCCGGATCCACGGCGGTGACTGGTGTGCCCAGATACGGGCCCGGCAATTTGTGGAAGTACCACCAGGGAATGCCGTTTTGCATGGTGACGATACGCGTGCCGTCGTGCATCAAGTGCGAAAGCTCGGGTGCCACAGCGGCCACCTGGTGGGCCTTCATGCCCAAAATCACCAAATCATGCACACCGGCCTGCGCAAGCACATCGGTCACGCAGGCCGGTTGCATGTGCAGGCGCGTACCGCTCTCCTCGATCAAGGTCATGCCGTGGGCCCGCACAGCCGCCAGGTTGGCCCCGCGCAGGATCAGGCTGACGGCATGGCCCGCATGGGCCAGTTTCACAGCCAGCATGCCGCCAATGGCGCCGGCACCTACAACACATATTTTCATCGGCAGTGGCTCAAGGAGTGTTTCATCGCAATACGAAATAGGCGGCCAAGCCGTACAGGACGACGGCAAATGCACGTTTGAGCGGCGCGATTTCCATGCTGTGCGCCACCCGCGCACCCAACGGGGCGGTGGTCATGCTCGCCACGGACAGCACCAGCAGCCCGGGCCAGAAAAGATAACCGATGACGCCAGACGGCATTTGCGGCAGGTTCCAACCGGCGATCAGATATCCCACTGTGCCAGCCAGCGCGATGGGAAAACCCAAGGCCGACGAGGTGGCGACTGCCTTGTGGATCGGCACGTTGCACCAGGTCATGAAGGGCACGGAGATGAAGGCGCCACCCGCACCCACCAGCGACGACACCAGGCCAATGACGTTGCCCACGCCGAACATCCCGGCGCGACCCGGCAGTGTGCGCGACGGCTTGGGCTTGCGATTCAGGATCATCTGGGTGGCCGAGAACGCCACAAAGACCGAGAACAACAGGCCCAGGGTTTTTGCCGGGAGCGCGGCGGCGATCTGCGAGCCCAGAAACGAGCCCACCAGGATGCCAGGTGCCAGCGTGGCGGCCACCGGCCACAGGACTGCGCCGCGCCGGTGGTGTGCGCGCACCGAAGACAACGAGGTGAAGCAGATGGTTGCCAGCGAGGTGGCCACGGCCATCTTGACCGTATAAACCTCCGGCAAGCCTCTGGCAGTCAGGAGAATGGTGAGAAAAGGAACCATCAACATGCCGCCACCCAGCCCCAGCAGGCCTGCCAGGAATCCCGTGCAGAGCCCCAGCAACAGGAGCTCCAGCAGCAGGGGGGTGGGGAGGCCCAGGATCATGAACGCGAAATAAGGTGTCTGCAAGTGCCACCGGACCGGCATCCTGAACCGGGGTTCAGGTGGGCGAGGGCAGCGTTGGCATTGGGTTCATCTAACGCGAGATGATCACGCCTGCCAGGCAATGTTCCAAGCCCGGGCTCTAAGAGCATTGGTTCAAGGAAATATAAAGCCCGACGAGCACTGCAGACAGTTCGGATTGTAGGAGCAGTGGCCGCGCTGCGCACGCCGCCACATGACAAAAATGTGCCGTCAAATGAGTTGACCGTCGTCGCCCAAGGCGCGGTCGAGCCGATCGAGAAGTGTTACCAGCATCTGCTGG
>JAYVRP010001118.1:0-2817 GCA_043776215.1 Rhodoferax sp.
GGCCGGCACATAGGTGGTGAGTTGCCCGATCGGGCCGGCCACCTCCAGGGCACCTGCCAGGCCCGCGGCGCCGCCGGAGACCATCAGGGCGGTCCACAAAGCCTGGCGCGACGAGAACCCGGCGTATCGTGCAGCCGCCGGGGCCAACCCCCCCACCTGTTGCGCGAAGCCGGCCCGGGTTCGGAACAGGAATACCCAGGTGGCCCCCACGCCGAGCAGCGCCAGCACCACGCCAATACTCACGCGCGAGCCCTCGAACAGGCGCGGAATCCGCGTGACCACTTCGAACGTCTTGGTCTGCGGGAAATTGAACCCCTGGGGATCCTTCCAGGGGCCACCGACCAGGTAGCTCAGCACCTGGGCCGCCACGTACACCAGCATCAGGCTGACCAGGATCTCGTTGGCGTTGAAACGGTCCCGCAGCAATGCGGTCAATGCCGCCCACAACATGCCACCCAGGATGCCGGCCAGCACCACCGGCACAACGATCCAGGCGCCGGTGCCCTTGTCGGCCAGCAGGGCCACGCCCCCGGCAAAAATGGCACCGATGATGTATTGACCCTCGGCGCCGATATTCCACACGTTGGAGCGGAAACACACGGCCAGCCCCAGCGCGATGATCAGCAGCGGCGTGGCCTTGACCAGCAACTCGCCCACTGCGTAGCCATTGCGGATAGGTTGCCAGAAGAACATCTCCAGGCCGCGCAGTGGGTCCTTGCCAAGCGCCACGAACAGAATGACGCCGATCACCACGGTGACCAGCAAGGCCAGCAGCGGCGAGCCGTAACTCCAGAAACTGGAGGGCTGCGGGCGGGCTTCAAGCCTGAGCATGGGTCGCCTCCTCCCACAATCCGCTCATCCACTCGCCGATCTTCTCGATGGAGGCGTCGGCGATCGGGACCGAAGGCGACAGCCGCCCTTTGGCAATCACATGCAGCCGGTCGCTGAGCTCAAACAACTCGTCGAGCTCCTCGCTCACGACCAGCACGGCGCAGCCCTTGTCGCGCAATTCGAGGATTTCGCTGCGGATCTGCGCGGCCGCACCGACGTCCACCCCCCAGGTCGGCTGCGACACGATCAACAGCCGCGGGTGGGCGTCGATCTCCCGCCCGACGATGAATTTCTGCAAATTTCCGCCCGACAGCGACCGGGCCACAGAATCCGGCCCGCCCGCCTTGACATTGAAGCGCCGGATGACGTCGGCCGCCTGCGCCTGCAAGGTCTTGACCTTGATCCATCCGGTGCCGCGGGACAAGGCCTCGTTGCGCGTCAGCAGCAGGTTGTGCGCCAGGCCGAGTGTGGGCACGGCACCCCGCCCGAGGCGTTCCTCGGGCACGAAGTGCAAACCGAGCTTGCGCCGGCGCCCGGGGTGCGCGCCGGAGACATCGGCGTCCCCCAGGCGGATCGCGCCGGGGACCGCACGACAGTCCTCGCCCGACAAGGCGTACAGGAGCTCCCGCTGACCGTTGCCCGACACCCCTGCGATACCCACCACCTCGCCCGCGCGCACGTCCAGCGTCACATCCTCCAGGTCGACGCCGAACTGGTCTTCCCTGGGCAGGCTCAGGTGCTGGACCCGCAACACCGGCACGCCCGGTGCCTGCGCCCGGTGCGTAAGTTGTGGCGGTTCGGCGCCGATCATGAGGCGCGACAGCGAGGCATTCGACTCGTCGGCCGGCTTGCAGACGCCGGTGACCTTGCCACCACGCAACACGGTGCAGGCGGTGCACAGAGCGCGGATCTCGTGCAGCTTGTGGCTGATGTACAGAATGCTGCACCCTTCCGACGCGAGTTTGCGCAGCACCACGAACAGCTTGTCCACGGCCTGCGGCGTGAGCACCGAGGTCGGCTCGTCGAGGATCAGCAACTTCGGGTTGGTCAGCAAGGCGCGGATGATTTCCACGCGTTGCATCTCACCCACGCTCAAGGTGTGCACCGGGCGGGCCGGGTCGATGTCGAGGCCGTATTCCTCGGCCTTGGCCCTGATGCTGTGCGTGACCTCGTCCAGCGTCAAGGTCTTGGCCAGGCCCAGCCAGACGTTTTCCGCCACGGAAATGGTGTCGAACAGGCTGAAGTGCTGGAACACCATGCTGATGCCCATGGCGCGCGCTTCCTGCGGATTACGGATATGCACCGGCTGGCCATTGAACATCACGCTGCCGGCATCGGGTTTGACCGAGCCGTAGATGATCTTCATGAGCGTCGACTTGCCGGCGCCGTTTTCACCCAGCACGGCATGGGTTTCCCCCGGCATGACGGTCAGCGACACGTCGCTGTTGGCCACCACGGCGGGATAACGTTTGGTGATGCCCGACAAATGCAATCTGGGGATGGTCATGTTCGAGGGTCTCTTCGTTGTTGTTCGCAGGTTGGCACAGCGGGGGTGGCGAGGCCCCGTCAGCGATGGTCCGGCGCCGGGTCATCCAGCAACTTCAATGCCACTATCTTGACCCTTTCGCGCAACCAGCGCGCGGATGCCGAGGCATGGGTGCGCTCGTGCCAGAGCTGGTAATAACGCATGCGCGGGAAAGCGATCGGACACGCCAGGATCGTGACCGGCAAGCGGCCCACATAACGCTGGCAGTACTTCCGGCCCGTCGTGAGCACCAGCAAGGTGGAGGAAACCATGCTTGGGATAAGACTGAAATGCGCGACTCGGGTGCTGATGTTGCGCTGCAGGCCCAGCACATCGAGGTGCTCTTCCAGCACACCCTTGGCGCCGGGATGGGTGGCCCCGGGAACCACGTGGTCCGCCGCCAGCCAGGCCGCGCTGTCCCAGCCGCGGCGCACGGCCGGGTGCTGGTCGGACACCAGCGA
>JAYVRP010001119.1:0-2817 GCA_043776215.1 Rhodoferax sp.
TCGCGACACCCACCAAACCGTTCGTCCTGAGCCTGTCGAAGGGCTGCAGGCTTCGACAGGCTCAGCCCGAACGGTGTAATGAATTGCGAAAAGATCAATAGATCGTTCCACACCATGACCACCCTGCCCTCGTTGCCACTGACCACGGCCATGCCGCTTTCGAACCAACGGAGCACCTCCGAACGAAGCCCGGCGCAACCCCATCAGGGCATGCCGCCGTTTGACCAAAGCGGCGCGGCGCTCAGCTTCTTCGAGTTCTGGCCGATGTGGGCCTTCTACCCTCCCGTCATGCTGTACGCCGCCTGGTTGATGCTGCGGTACCGCGGCACCTTGCTGCCCACCGTGGCCAATCCCTCGTTTCCTGGTGGCGGCTTCTTTGGCGAATCCAAGGCCGATATCCTGGAGCTTGCCGTGCGCCATATCCCCGACTGGGTGGCGCCGTTCGTGCGCGTGCTGCGGCGCGATACGGCGGAGCCAAACAGTGCGGTCGACATCGCGACCGAGCGTGACGCAGCGCTGACCACGCTGACGCAGGCAGGCATCGCCTTACCGGTGGTTGCCAAGCCCGACCTGGGATGCCGCGGCGCCGGCGTCAAGCTGGTGCGCAGTCCGGCCGACCTGCAGGCCTATCTTCAGGCGTTTCCCCCTGGCGCCACGCTGCTGCTGCAACGCCTGGTGCCATTCGAAGGCGAAGCCGGCATCTTCTATTGCCGCCGCCCCGGGCAGGCCCGTGGTCGTATTGTCTCGATCACGCTCAAATATTTTCCGTATGTGATCGGCGATGGGAGGCTCAGCCTGCGCGAGTTGATCCTGCGCGACCCGCGCGCCGGTCAACTGTCGCACCTGTACATGAAGCGGCATACAGCGCGACTCTTTGCTGTGCCCGGAGCGGGCGAGGCCATTCGCCTGGCCTTTGCCGGCAGCCATAGCCGGGGAGCCATCTTTCGCAACGGCACGCACCTGGTCACCCCTGAGATGGAGGCCCGCTTCGACGCCATCGCACAGGCCCTTCCAGAGTTCCATTTCGGCCGCTTCGATGTCCGATTCGAGCGCTTCACGGATGTCCAGGCGGGGCATGGCTTCACCATCGTGGAAATCAACGGCGCCGGTGCCGAGAGCACCCACATCTGGGACCGGCGCACCGGTTTGTTGCAGGCCTGGCGCGACCTGATGCGGCAATACCGCTGGTTGTTCGAAATTGGACATGCCAACCGTGCACGGGGTTTCAGACCCATGCGGCTGACGAATTTTCTGCGCGATTACCGACGTGAGAAGTGGCTGACGCCACAGTACCCGGCCACCGATTGAGCCTGCCATGCGGTCTGCCAGCGCGATGTAATTTCTGATCGGCGCAAACGACCCACTGGCATGCCAACAAAATGCAAAGGACTTCACGTGAGCGCCCAATCCAATCCAACCGGAAGCAGCCGCCGCAGCGTGCTGACCATAGCCTTCGCAGGCCTGTTCGTCACCACCACGGTGCATGCAGAGCCCCCGGTCAATACCTTGACGAACAGCCTGTTCGGTGGCCGTACTGACAGCGCCATCAACGGATACGACCCGGTGGCGTATTTCACGCTTGGCAAGCCGGCCAAAGGGCAAGACAAGCTCGCCTTTGAGTGGATGGGCGCCAAATGGAAATTTTCCACCCAGGCCCACCTGGACCTGTTCAAGGCCGACCCGGTGAAATACGCGCCCCAGTACGGTGGTTACTGTGCCTACGGTGTCACCCAGGACGCGCTGGTGAAAGTGGAACCCGACCAGTTCACCGTACGCGAAGGCAAGCTCTACCTCAACTACGACGCCGATATCCAGGCCAAGTGGTTGAAAGACCCCGCAGGCTACATCCGCCAGGCCGACGCCAAATTTCCGGCGCTGCTGAAAAAATGAACACCCGCACACACTCGCTCGAACTGGTCACTGAAAGGTCTCCCATGAACTGGCTCCGCCGACACGGGCACTGGCTGCTCACTGCCTTCGTCGCTTTCGTCTTCATCCAGTCGCTGTTCTTCAAATTCGCCGGCTCGCCGGAG
Source organism: Rhodoferax sp. (assembly GCA_043776215.1). Classification (GTDB taxonomy): domain Bacteria; phylum Pseudomonadota; class Gammaproteobacteria; order Burkholderiales; family Burkholderiaceae_C; genus CAISIP01. The sequence goes on from JAYVRP010001119.1 coordinate 2,034, forward strand.
ACGGTCTACATCTTCCAGGGCAAGCTCGACCCATGGGCCGCGTCGCTGGGCTTTCCAGGTGTGTTTGCACCGGGCGGCATCTTCTCGGCCAAGGTGGTGGGCAGCTTCGAGCTGATTGCATCGGTCTTGCTGGTCGCCGGCGCTGCAATCTCACGCCAGCGCGCGGTGCAGGTGCTGGGTGCGGCCATGGGCATGGGCGTCATCAGCGGCGCCATCTTTTTTCACCTCTTTACGCCGCTCGGTGTCGCCGTGGTCAACACCGATGGCAGCAGTGACGGCGGCCAGTTGTTCATGTTGGCCTGCGGTGTCTGGGTCTCGTGCGCAGGGCTGTTATGGCTGCGTCGTGACCTACTGCTTGGCTGGCTGGCCTCCTTGAACGCGCGCTGAGCCGGCAGTCGGCGCCCTGTGCACGTGCGCGGCGGCGAACCTCAGGCTGCCAGCGGCGTGCAGATCGCGTCAATGCGCGCCATCACCTCGGTGGTCAGCTTCGGGATCACCTCCACCGCACCCAGGTTGTCCTGCAACTGCGCCACCTTCGAGGCGCCGGTGATGACACTGCTCACGCGCGGGTTGCGCGCGGCCCAGGCGATGGCCAGTTGGGCCAGCGTGCAACCGATCTCCTGCGCCAGCACGGCCAACTGATCCACTGCGGCGTTGCGCGCGGGGTCGGTCAGGCGACTCACCAGAAAGCTCATGTCCTTGCGCGCACCGCGGCTGTCCTTGGGCACACCCTTGCGGTACTTGCCGGTCAGCAGCCCGCTGGCCAGCGGGCTCCAGGTGGTGA
>JAYVRP010001120.1:0-2816 GCA_043776215.1 Rhodoferax sp.
GCCTTCAAGCAGAACCTGAACAAGGTGTACACGTGGTACACGGGTGGGTTCCTCGCCTTCGTCGTGGTACTTGCCATCCTCGAACAGATGGGCTTGCCACGGCAATGGATCGGCTTCATCTTCCTGTTGGCCACGATTGGCCTTTATGCGGGTATCGGCATCATGAGCCGCACCAACGACGCCGCCGAGTACTACGTGGCAGGTCGAAGGGTACCGGCCGTCTACAACGGCATGGCGACCGGTGCCGACTGGATGTCAGCTGCTTCCTTCATTGGCATGGCGGGTACCCTGTACCTGACAGGTTATGGCGGGCTTGCTTTCATCATGGGTTGGACAGGCGGTTATTGTCTGGTGGCATTGTTCCTGGCGCCCTACATGCGCAAATTCGGGCAATTCACCGTGCCGGACTTTCTGGGCGAACGGTACGGCGGTAATCTGCCCCGTTTCATCGGCATCGTGGCCGCCATCCTGTGCTCGTTCACCTACGTAGTGGCACAGATCTACGGCGTGGGTTTGATTACGTCGCGACTCACGGGCGTGCAGTTCGAGCTTGGCATTTTCCTGGGTCTTGGCGGCATTCTGGTGTGTTCCTTCCTGGGGGGCATGCGCGCGGTGACGTGGACGCAGGTGGCGCAGTACATCATCCTGATCGTGGCCTACCTGATTCCGGTGGTGTGGTTGTCCGTCAAGCAGACCAGTATTCCGGTACCGCAAGCGATCTACGGCCTTCAGCTTGAAAAGGTCACAGCGCTGGAGAAGAAACTCACGAATGACCCGAAAGAGTTGGAGGTGCGAGAGGTCTTCAAGCAGCGGTCGGCGGCGCTGGCGGAAAAATTGAAGGATCCGGTCACGGCGCTGGCGGCGGACAAGGCAGCGGCCGAAAAAAAGGTCGGTGACCTGAAAGCCGCCAATGCCGCTGGTTCCGAGATTGCAGCAGCGGCGAAGACGCTGTCTGGTTTACCCAAGGATGCCGCAGCCGCCAAGACTGCCTGGACAGCAGCCAAAACCAGTGCGGACAACAAGTCCAAGCCGCTCAACGGCATGCCTGCCCACGCCATCCCGTATGACGGGGACCCGAACGGAGACGCCGCGGCGCAAAGGGCCTACGACGTGTCGCGGCGCAATTTCCTGGCGCTGATCTTCTGCCTGATGGTGGGAACGGCCGCCTTGCCCCACATCCTGATGCGTTACTACACAGTGCCGAGCGTCAGGGAGGCCCGCGAGTCGGTCAGCTGGTCCTTGTTCTTCATTTTCCTGCTGTATTTCACTGCGCCCGCGCTTGCGGTGTTGGTCAAGTACGAGGTGTTCACACTGGTCGTGGGTACGCCGTTTGACCAGTTGCCAGCGTGGGTGGCGTCGTGGGCCAAAGTCGATCCGAGCTTGCTGTCCGTCACGGATATCAACAAGGATGGCATCTTGCAACTCAACGAAATGTCCATCGGTGGCGATATCGTGGTGTTGGCAACCCCTGAGATTGGCGGCTTGCCGTATGTCATATCCGGGCTGGTGGCTGCCGGTGGCCTTGCCGCGGCATTGTCCACGGCGGATGGCTTGCTTCTGACCATTGCCAACGCATTGAGCCACGATCTCTACTACAAGATGATCGATCCCAACGCGTCGACGGCGCGGCGTGTTGCCCTGTCCAAGATGCTGTTGTTAATCGTGGCCCTTGCTGCTGCGTATGTGGCGGCGCAGAAACCAGCTGATATCCTTTTCCTGGTTTCGGCGGCGTTCTCATTCGCCGCTGCGGCATTTTTTCCTGCGCTGACGCTGGGAATCTTCTGGAAACGGGCGACAGGCGTTGCAGCCTCGCTCGGAATGGTCGCGGGGCTGGGCACCACTTTTTACTACATGATCACGACCCAGCCCTGGATGCGCTCCGTATTCGGCGTAACGTCACCCGTTCAACTGTGGTGGGACATCCAGCCGATCTCGGCCGGGCTGTTTGGTGTGCCGATTGGTTTTGCGGTGATCATCCTGGTCAGCCTGGTGACGCCGGCGCCGAGCCGCAAGATCCAGCAGCTCGTGGAGTACGTGCGGTACCCCAACTTGAAGGCGACTTGACCTCACCCCTGCGAAGGAGCGTGACTGGATCGCGCCCATGACGCAGTCTGACCCGGTGATTCCTGTGACCGGGCTTTTTTTTAGCGCGGTGTGGCGAGGAACGCGGCTGTCATTGATGCAGGTCGATCCCTTCGAAATCCGAAGGCATATAATCGTCGCCTTCGCCTTGCCACACCTCATTGCGACGCTGAGGGTGGCTTTTTCAACCCGGCAACGGGAAACCACAAGGAGTATCAATGCGTCATTATGAAATCATTCTCATGATCCATCCGGATCAAAGTGAGCAGGTTCCGGCCATGCTGGAGCGTTACAAGGGCATGATCACCGCTGGCGGTGGCAAGGTCCATCGGGTCGAGGACTGGGGCAGGCGCCAGTTGATCTACATGATCAACAAACTGGCCAAAGCCCATTACCTGTGCATCAACATTGAAGCCGATCAGGCCGTCATGGTCGAACTCGAGCATGCATTCAAGTTCAACGATGCCGTGTTGCGTCACCTGACCGTTTCGCGCAAGAAGGCTGACACGGGTCCGTCGTCGATGATGCGGACGGTCGAGCGCGAAGATGCCCGCAAGGCACAACAAGCGGAATTTCACAATTCAGATCGTTGATCGTTCTCTCGGGAGTGAGTGAAGCCGCGAATTGTTGCGTATTGACGGCCTGTATCGTCGAACTGGAGATGTTGCGATACACACCGGCAGGAATACCGGCCCTGAACCTGAAGCTTGAACATACGTCGAGCGTCATAGAGG
>JAYVRP010001121.1:0-2814 GCA_043776215.1 Rhodoferax sp.
GCGCATTGCGCAATCGCACCCTTTATCTGAACACTCTGATCTATGACCCGATTCAAAGATTGAGGTTCGACGACAGGTTCGGGAGTGATCGGTTCCGGAATTGCCACGTTCAATCTCCAGACACAAAGCGGCCAATGTAAACCGCCATGACGTTTCTATCCGTTTGACACCGCACATAGCCTGGCAGCGCACAGAACTTGTGGGCCCGAGTGGCCATGACCCCACGTCCGACATCGTCTTGTCGGCCACCGACAAGCCGTGGCCGGTCGTCAGGGGCGGCGCTGTGGGACGACGCCGCAACACCCATGACCGAGGTTGACGTGGAGCAGGTGCTCAACGCCATGGCCCAGAAATCCGCCGAAAAACTCAACTGGCGAACCTCGATCGTGGAGTTGATGAAATTGCTGGGCCTCGACAGTTTGCTCACCTCGCGCAAGCAACTGGCTCAGGAACTGCACTACACCGGAGACGTCAGCGATTCTGCTTCGATGAACATCTGGCTGCACCGCCAGGTCATGAACAAGCTTGCAGCCAACGGTGGCAAAGTGTCAGCCGACCTCAAGGATTGACGCCATGGGAATCGTCTGGACCATTCTGATCGGCTTCATTGCTGGCCTGATTGCCAGGGCGCTTTTGCCCGGCACGCAGACCATGGGTTTTTTTATCACCGCGATTCTCGGGATCGTCGGATCATTTGTTGCGACCTACCTGGGCCAGGCAATGGGGTGGTAACCGAACTGGCCACCCAGGCGGAACAGGCGCAGCCAAAGGTGGTTGACCAGGTGAGCCGCTTCTATGCAGAGCATTCCGGCCTGATCGAGACGCTGGGGGGCGCCGCGTTGGCGATTGCCCTGGCAAGCATGAAAAACAACGCCGCACGGCGATGAAGCCTCAGAACAGGTCACGGCGCCTGGTGGATCGCGTTCGGTGTGCACAATGGGTACCCACCGCTCCCCGATTCTTCGCCTTCGGCCTGACGCGCTGCGCTTGCCAACAGCCGTTGAAGTAAAACCGAATTCACAAAGGGGACACTTCAATCGCGGACAAAAGGGGACTTTTCAACTTTGGGTTGACACCCGCCCACGCGGGGCACACCTGCGGGTATATTGGGGTATGACGCCCCCCCACCCCCACACCCGCGGCGACCTTGCGCAAATCGCCGTGCAAGCCATGAATGATCGCGGCCTGCAGCCTGAATTCAGTGAAGCCGCGCTGCGCCAACTGCAAGGTATCAGCGGCCCGGGGCAAGCGTCGGGGCCGGCCATTCGGGACCTGTGCGCCCTGCTGTGGTGTTCGATCGACAACGACGACTCGCGTGACCTCGACCAGCTCACCGTCAGCGAGTTGCTGCCGCAGGGCGCGGTGCGTATCCTGGTGGCGATCGCCGATGTCGACGCCGTGGTCAGCAAGGACACACCGATCGACCAGCACGCCCGTCTGAACACCACCTCGGTCTACACCGGTGCGCGTAACTTTCCGATGCTGCCGGAGCGTCTGTCGACCGACCTGACCTCGCTCAATGCCGGGCAGGACCGCCTGGCGCTGGTCACCGAGATGGTGTTTGACGCCGACGCGAACCTGGCCGGATCGACGGTCTACCGCGCGCTGGTGCGCAACAAGGCCAAGCTGGCCTACGACGCAGTGGCCGCGTGGATCGAACAGGGCGCGGCATTGCCGGCCGCAGCAACAGCCGTGGCAGGCATGGACACGCAATTGCGCACCCAGGACGCACTTGCACAGCAACTGCGCGCGCGACGCCGTGCGCAGGGCGCGCTGGACTTCGAGACGCTGCAGCCACGCGCGGTGTTCGACAAGGACCGGGTGGTGGAGATACGGCAACAGGTGCAGAACCGGGCACGCCAACTGATCGAAGAGTTCATGATCGCCACCAACGGCTGCACGGCGCGCTTTCTGGCCAGCCACGGCGGCGCGTCGCTGCGCCGCGTGGTGCGTTCACCGGAACGTTGGATGCGGATCGTGGAGGTGGCCCAGGCGAACGGGGTGACGCTGCCGCCGGACCCGGACGCCAAGGCGCTGGAAGATTTCCTGGCAGCCCAGAGAAAGGCCGATCCGCTGCATTTCCCCGACCTGTCACTGGTGATCGTCAAGCTCATGGGCCGCGGCGAGTATGTGGTCGAAACCGGCGGCAGCACGCCGGTTGGACACTTCGGGCTGGCGGTGCGCGACTACACCCACTCGACGGCACCGAACCGGCGTTTCCCGGACCTGATCACCGAGCGCATGCTCAAGGCGGCGCTCGACCACAGCCCCACGCCGTACTCGGATGCAGAGCTCGGAAAACTGGCGCTCCACTGCACCGCCTTGGAAGACGCGGCCCAGAAGGTCGAGCGCCAGGTGCGTAAATCGGAGGCAGCGCTGGTGCTCGAGACACGCATCGGGGAACGATTCGACGGCGTGGTCACCGGCAGTTCAGCGGGCAATAGCTGGGTCCGCATCTTCTCGCCACCGACCGAAGGCAAATTGGTCGGCGGCGGTCAATTGTTCAAGATCGGTCAGCAGTTGCGTGTGCGGCTCGTTACCGCCAACGTGGAGCGCGGCTTCATCGACTTCGTGCCGGCGAGTTGAGTGGCGTCGACTCAGCCCCGCTGCATCCACGAGGGCGCGTCTGGTGAGGCGGTTCCAGCCGGCTCATCTTCCGTCCGTACGACCAACATCTGCACCAGCGAGGTTCGCATGATCTGCTCCGCGTCACTGCTACGGACCAGGCGCCCACGCAGATAGTTGGCGCGAGCGAGGCGCTTGCCGGTACTCGGCATTCAGCATTGATCGGGCGAAATCGCTGAGCGCGACCTG
>JAYVRP010001122.1:0-9394 GCA_043776215.1 Rhodoferax sp.
GGCCTCAAGATCATCTCGGGCCGCACTTTGGCCAAATGCCACAGGTTGTCTTCAAGCACACGTTGCTTGACCGCCACCTGGCCAGCCACATGCATATGCTGCATCTTGCAGCCACCACACGCGCCCTCGTGCAGTCCAAAGTGCGGGCAGTCGGGCTTTACCCGTTGTGACGACATCTGGTGCACGTGTGTCACCGTCGCCTTCTCGAAGCTGCTCTTGCGGCGGGTCACCTGGACGCTGACGCGTTCGAAGGGCAGAGCTCCCTCGACAAAAACAACCTTGCCATCGCTGCGGTGCGCAATGCCCTGGGCGTCAATATCCAGCGATTCGACCAGCAGGGATTCTTCCGAATGCGTTGACTGGCTTTCTTTGGCCTCAGTCATGGTCGCCGCCCTGCGGGCCCAAGGGTGCAAAGCCACCCATGCCAACGACAGATGCCGGGCATACGATCAAAGTTCGGTTCACCACGCGTCAGCGTGCCGGGAGGTACTTCGCCGGATCGACGGGTTTGCCTTGGCGGCGCACCTCGAAGTGCAACTTGACGCGGTCGGCATCACTGTTGCCCATCTCCGCAATCTTCTGGCCGCGCCGCACGGTCTGGTCTTCCTTTACCAGCAGGACCTGGTTGTGGGCGTACGCCGTCAGGTAGGTATTGTTGTGCTTCAGGATGATCAGATTGCCATATCCCCGAAGGCTGGCACCGACGTACACCACGCGGCCGTCGGCCGCCGCAACGACCGGCTCGCCAGCTGCACCAGCGATATCCAGGCCCTTGTTCTTGACTTCATCGAAACCACTAAGCACGCTCCCGCGCGCCGGCCAAATCCATGCAATGTCTTCATCGGCGTTCTGCGCACCGCCGGAAGCCACAGGGGCAGGTGCAGGTGCAGGCGCCGGGGCAATCCCCGTGGCTGCGGCGCTGGCGGCTTGCGAAGGGGGAACCGACGTCGGTGTCACTGCGGCAATGGCGACGGGTTTGGAAATCGCTGCAGGGCCTGTAGCGGCGGAGGCGACTGGCGGTATCACCCGCAAGACCTGACCGACTTCGATCAGATTGGGGTTCTCCAAACCGTTCCAGCGCGTCAGATCTTTCCAGTTCTGACCCGTGTCTAGCCCGATGCGGATCAAGGTGTCGCCAGGCTTGACGGTGTAGTAGCCGGGCTTGCCGGCGTTCTCGCTCCCAGGCAAAAGCTTTTGCCCCATGGCGACCGGCTCCACGGCAGCGGGCGCCCCGGCCTGGGACCCCGCGACGCCCCGGTCTTCAACCGGGGCGCGCTGGGTCACCTTGGAGCTGCACCCCGCCAAGCCCAGCGCGAGACCCAGCACAAGCATTGGCAAAGCACCCCGACCGGACAGTGACAGCATTCGAACTCCCTTCAAGCGACGCCCGATTTTAGAGGGACAAAGTGCACCGCCTCGAATACGGACTGATGCAGACCTTGCGCCGTCCTGTCAATGACGACCAGCGCCTGCGGCCCCGGAGAACCTTTGGCAACCGCCACCGGTGCCACCAGGCGCCCACCGACAGCAAGTTGCTCGGTCCAGGTCGCTGGAATAGCGTCCCCGCCCGCGGCGGCAATGATGCCCGCATACGGCGCGCCCTTGGGGAAACCAGCCATTCCATCCCCGAACAACAAATGCAGATTGGCCAGGCGCAGCGGACGAAGGTTTGCACGCGCCTTGTCATGCAGCCCGCGCAGCCGCTCGATGCTATAGACCTCCTTGGCGAGCAGACTCAATACGGCCGCCTGGTAGCCGCAACCCGTGCCAATTTCCAGCACACGGCCGAGCTTGCCGGCCTGCCCATTGCGCAACAGCTCCAGCATGCGGGCTACGACCCCGGGTTTCGAAATCGTCTGCCCCAGTCCTATGGGCAGGCTGGTATCTTCGTACGCCTGCCCCTGCAACGCCGTGTCAACGAAATGATGCCGCTCGACGGCCTCCATGGCCGCCCGGACCTGTGCATCCGAGAGTCCGAGCGATACCAACTTGGCCACCATGTGTTTGCGATTGGCGCCAGAGGTCACGGCTGCACGGACGACCGGCGCTTGTGCCCTTACAGCGCCGCCTGCAGTGGCCCCGCGCAGCACAGCAACCGTGCGCTTGCTGGCAGTATCCAGCTGTGCGGGAAATGACGGCCGTTGCTTCACGCCAGCGCGCTTGGCAGATCGCGCACCAGATTTGCAACAGTTTGTGCCCAATATCCCAGGTGGTCATGGGCCGTCAAATCCGTCATCAGTGGCGTCACGGACATATGACCTTGAATAGTTGCATGGAAATCGGTGCCTGAAGCATCGTCCTTGACCGCCCCGGCGCCTCCAATCCAGTACATCGTCTCACCACGCGGACTGAGCTGGGTAATCACTGTTTCCGCAGCATGTCGCCGGCCCAGGCGGCACACCATCAACGGCTTGATCTGGTCCAGCGGGAGATTGGGAATATTCACGTTCAACAACCAGGGTTTGGTACCTGTGAGTTTCTGGCGAAGGACCTGCGCCACCAGTTCCCGGGCCTTGGCCGCTGCGGCATCGAGATGCTGCCAGCCCCGTTCGACCTGAGAAAAAGCGATCGCGGGCACGCCAAACAGATAACCTTCCATGGCTGCACCCACCGTTCCCGAATAAATGGTGTCGTCGCCCATGTTGGCGCCATTGTTGATGCCGGACACCACGAGGTCGGGACGGTACCCCAACAAGCCAGTCAATGCGATATGAACACAGTCTGCGGGTGTCCCATTGACGTACCGAAACCCGTTTGCGGCTCGCGTAACGTAAAGTGGCGAATGCAGAGTCAGCGCATTCGATTTGGCGCTGTTGTTGAGTTCGGGGGCCACCACTTCCACATCGGCCACATCCTTGAGCGCGTCATGCAGGGCCACGAGCCCCGGCGCCTGGTAACCGTCATCGTTGGAAATCAGAATCTTCATGTTGGAGCCCCAGTGTGAAATGATTGTAGGGGCCCCTTCCGCTGCCAGTGGCCGGTCTCCGGCGAGACATTTTCAGCCCGGCGGCACACGTATCATCAGCGGCCGCAATCAGGAGACTTTCAATGCATGCATGGCTTTGTGAAAACCCGGTGGGCGTTGACGCCCTGACCTGGAAAGAGATCCCGACTCCCACCCCAGGTGCAGGCCAGGTACTGGTCGAAATCAAGGCGGCAAGCTTGAATTTCCCGGACCTCCTGATCGTCCAGAACAAGTACCAGATGAAGCCGGCGTTGCCCTTTGTTCCTGGATCTGAGTATTCCGGAGTGGTGGTTGGCGTGGGTGATGGTGTCAGCAGCCTTGTGGCAGGGCAGAGGGTGGCATGTTTGTCGGGCACTGGCGGTTTCGGCACCCATGCCCTTGCAGCTGCCCACATTTGTGTTCCACTGCCCGACAGTTTTTCTTTTGTGGATGCAGCTGCATTCATCATGACCTACGCCACATCCCACCATGCGCTCATTGACCGGGCAGCGCTCAAGGCCGGAGAAACCGTGCTCGTGCTGGGAGCCGCTGGTGGCGTGGGGACCGCGGCGATCCAGATTTCAAAAGCGGCCGGAGCACGTGTCATCGCGGCGGCTTCGAGCGACGAAAAATGCGCCTTGTGCACCTCGATCGGCGCGGACGAAACAATCAATTACAGCAGCCAGAATCTGCGCGAAACCATCAAAGGCCTCACTGCAGGCAAAGGTCCTGACGTGATCTACGATCCGGTCGGCGGAGACTTCGCCGAGCCGGCATTCCGATCCATTGCGTGGCGCGGTCGTTATCTGGTCGTAGGTTTTGCCGCAGGGCCTATTCCGTCACTTCCACTGAACCTCGCCTTGCTGAAGGGAGCCTCCATCGTCGGTGTTTTTTGGGGCGACTTCGCCCGGCGCGAGCCTCACGCCAACGGGGCCATGATGGCGGAACTTGCGAAGTGGTATGCACTTGGCAAGATCAAGCCTGTCATTGACAGCGCCATGCCCATGGCAAAGTTGAAGGCAGCGTTCGCACGTATGGGCTCGCGGGGCGTCAAAGGAAAACTGGTGATGGTGAACTGAATTTGCCGTCAGCCTGACGGCTTGCGTCTGGAGTGCGGGGATTGCCAAGGTCAGGCTTCGTGGTCCTTGGGCAAATCCGGCAGGCCCATCAACAGTGTCGCCGGCTGGGTCTCGTCGTCCTTCCCGGAATCACCCTGCACCGCATCTGACCACATGGCCCACACAGAGTCAGAGTCCTTTTCGATCACATCGGGCACCGGAATCACATCACCAGGCACATAGGCATCGTGGAGCCTGGATGGCATCGGGGCTGCAGGTTTGGTCGGCGTTTTTGGGCGGAAAGCCATCACCTTGTCATCCTTGATCAAAAATTAGAACGCCTTACGCGAATGCTGCGTACGGAACCACAGCCGTAATGGTAATCGCGAGTGCTGCAGTTTTGCACAATCTGCGCCGAAACGCCATAGGGACAACCAAGGTTTCCCCTGAGGCGGCGAGCCACGCCAGGGAAATGCGCAAACCTCGAAGTCAGCGGCAGCAGCGCGAATGCACAGCATTGACTATCAACCTCGAATTCGATCATGGTGACCGGAGGGCTATACGAACGGGTCACCTCGCCGTCTTTTGACGGGCGCGTATCGCATGTCAAACTTGGGCGCGGTCGGCTGATCGGGCTCGACCCCGCGACGACGACAGGGATCACAACCAGAGCCCTCGATCATGCAACTGGGTGAACAAAACCCGGCCCAGCGGATCAAGCAGTCATCGCCGTCGGTGGTGGGCACCCGATGGCGTGTGGCCTCGTCCGCACGCTGGTAGCCACTGCCGGCCATGGGTCAGCCCCAATCCGCGTCCCGAGCCCGTGTGGCGGCGACGCACAGACAATGCCACTGAGGTGATTGCGCACTACACACCGAGCAACCTTTCAAAAGTCAGGTGTCAGGCGCCTGAACCAGGCACGCGCGCCACAGCGGCCAGCTGAACATGACACTGGCGAAGCCGCACAAGGCGCAAGTCATAACCGCGAGCGGTGCACCCAGCCGTTCGGCCAGCCACCCCACGGCCAGGAAGCCGATCGGCGACACACCGATGCACATGGTGAGCAGTCCCATCGCTTCGAAGCGGCGATCCGGCGGTGCTGCAACATACACCAGCGTGGACTGCATGACGGCAAAGCCCGACTGGGCGAATCCAAGCGCCAACAACGCAGCGCCGGTGACGACAGGGAGACTGCCCCAGGCGAACACCAGTTGCATCGCGAGAAAGAACAGCACGGATGCGACATACACGTGACCGTGCCGAAACCTGCCCGCCAATGACGTCAGCACGATCGCCCCAATCAGCGAACCGACACCGTCCATGCTTGCCAGAAGACCGATGCCTTGCGTACTCAACTGCAGGCGCGCCTGCCCGATCACGGGCACCATGCTCAGGACCGGCCAGGCGAACAGGTTGAAAAGGATCGTAAGCCACAGTGTGGCCAGCAGGCGCGGAGATTCGCGTGCCGCCTGGAATCCGCCGATGAGCAAGGACCTGAGCGCGGTCCTCGGTGGCTCACCTACTGCCGGTCTGTCGATCAAACCGGCCAGGGCAACCAGCACCAGTACATACAGGAGCGCCGCGCAAAGGAATACTGCCGACAAGCCACCGCAGGCGAGCAGCAACCCGCCCAAACCGGGGCCGGCCAGCTTGCAGCCATTCGCAGTCACTGCATCGAGCGACATGGCATGCGCCATCCGGGTCGGGCCGGCTATGTCGCCCATGAGGCTACGGCGCATCGGCATGTCGCCGGCCCACACGGCGCCGTTGATGAAGCTGGAGGCGGCCAGGTGCCACACCTCGATCGCCCCCACGGATGAGACCACCAGCAACGCCAGGGTCGTCACGCACAGCACGCCGTGAGAAGCAAGCAGCACGGTGCGGCGCGAAATTCGGGCCGCCAGCGCGCCGAACGCGAGGCCGAACAACGCGAGCGGCAACATGCGCAGCATCATCAAGCTGGCGACCCAAAAGCCTGACTGTGTTTGCTCATAGGCAAAAACACCAAAGGAAAGAATCTCGAGCCAGCGAATGAGCGACACCAGCATGCCCACCGCCCAGAGACGACGGAACTGCCGGTCAAGGTGAATGGGCAGCGTCGCCGCTGCTGCTGCAGGATCGTCCGGCGTGTAGTGTGGCAAGTATTGGCGTTCGACCCGCACTGGGCAGGTGGCGGCGTGGCAGACGTAGGAGTTGGCTGATTCTATCGAGCGGGTAGATCTGCCGGCCTGGTCTAGCCTCGTCCAATGAGGGTTGGGCCTGAAGGTCGCATGTGTTTCCAACCTGGAGTGAGCCTGAAGGGCGGAATTTGGGGCGGCACTTCAGTGGGCTTGATCATCTGCTGCGGCCGGGTCCGATCTGACCCAGGCTGCCGAAAATCATTTCCCCATCTCGGTGCGGTGCGAACCCTTATCGGCATTGGGATGAAGATGCCATTCCAAGGGCCCGTGCAAATCGGCGCCCAGGGTCAACTTGGCGTCGGCACACATACGGAAGCTGCAAAACCAAGCAGCTGGATTCAGCCTTTCACAAATGCGCCCCCCCCGTAGCCTGCAAGTCCGCCCCCGTAATAAAACTTCCGGCCTCCGAGCACAGCAACAACGCCGCGTTCGCGATCTCGTCCGGGGTGCCGGCCCGGCCCATGGGGCAGGCTTCAGCCTGAATCGCCGCCCACTGCTCCGCATCCACGCGTCGCCATGCGTTGCGCGCGGTGGCGATCAGCCCGGGGGACAGGTTGTTGACGGTCACGCCATGCGGCGCGAGCTGGCGCGCCAGGTTGATGCACAGGTTGTGTTGCGCCGACTTGAGCGCGGCGTAGATGGCCAGGTCGGGTGCGGGGTGAGTCTGGTTGATGCTGCCAATGGTGAGAATGCGGCCCCAACCGCGTGAGCGCATCCCCGGCACACCAGCCTTGAGCAGTTCGACGCTGGCATCAAAATTGATGCGGCGCTGACGTTCCAGCTCGTGCTCGCTGATGTCGGTAAAAGCTTCGCGCTGCTGCACCGAAGCGCACAGCACCAGCACGTCCACACCACCCAGCAGACGTTCGGCCTCCTGCACGGTACGCGTGCCGGCGCCGGGCTGGAAAAAGTCGGACTCGATGAAGGCGTGGCGGGTGCCGCGCGCTGTGAGTTCGGTGGCCAGTGTGTCGGCCGCATCCTTGTTCTGCAGCGAGGTGTCGGCACTGGCGGCGTATTGCACTGCCACGTCGGCACCGGCGTCCGCAAACGCGAGCACGATGGCGCGGCCAATGGACAAGCTGCCTCCCGTGACCAGCGCCCGCCGCCCGACCATGGAAAACCGTCCGGCAACACGTGCGGAGTTGGTATCGGTGACGGAAGTGCTCATGTGGGTATCAGGTCCTGTGGCTGGAGTGGGGGTATCACGCGTGATGACGTTGGGCCCGCCAGCGCCAGTTCGCCGGCAAAATGGCAAGCCGCTTTGCAGCCGGCACTGGCGCCAACAGGCTTCAGGGCAGGCGGTACCGTGATGCAGCGCTCGCGCCCCTCGCGATGCACCGGGCCAATGGGGCAACGTGTGCGAAATCGGCAGCCCGAGGGCGGCTCGATCGGGCTGGGCAGATCGCCGTCAAGCATGATGCGCTGGCGCGTGGCTTCGACCGTCGGGTCGGGCTCGGGCACGGCCGACATCAGGCTCACCGTGTAGGGGTGCTGTGGCTGCAGGGTCAGCGTTTCGGCCGGTCCCTCTTCCACTACCTGGCCCAGGTACATCACGAGGATACGGTCGGACACGTAGCGCACGCTGGCCAGGTCGTGGCCAATGAACAGCATGGACAGCCCGAGCCGGGCCTGCAGATCCTTGAGCAGGTTGATTACCTGCGCCTGCAGCGACACGTCCAGCGCCGCCACGGCCTCGTCGCACACCAGCAGCTTGGGGTCGACCGCCAACCCGCGCGCAATGACGATGCGCTGGCGCTGCCCGCCCGAAAACTCGTGCGGGTAACGTGTGGCGCTGCCCGCGTCGAGCCCGACCAGGTGCATGAGTTCGCCCACGCGACGCTGAACCTGCGCTGCATCCTTGCACAGGCCATGCACGATGAGCGGTTCAGCCAGGGCGTCGCCGACCGTCATGCGCGGGTTCAGCGCGCTCATCGGGTCCTGAAACACCATTTGCAACTGCCGCCGGACCCATTGGCGCTGCTCGCCGCGCAGGTGGGTCACGTCCCGTCCGTCGAAGAGGACCTGCCCCGCCGTCACCGGGTTGATGCCCATGAGCGCCTTGCCCAGGCTGGACTTGCCGCAACCGGACTCGCCCACCAGCCCGACCGTTTCGGCATGAACGAGCGTGAAGCTCACGCCATCGACAGCGCGCAGTTGCCGGCCGGCCGCAAACGGATTCAGACTCGCGGAGGGCACGGCAAAACGCACTACCAGATCGCGCACTTCCAGCAGCTTTGCCGGGCTGCCGGACACCGGCTGCGCGAAGCCGGCGCCCGGGCCGCCTCGAGTATCGGCAACTGCTGCCAAACGCTGTCCGGAGCGTCGGGTCAGTGGCGGCAGCGGCTCGCCCCCGGCCGCTTTCCAACACGCGAAACTGCGCTCACCAAGCTGCGTGCTGGGTGGCTGTTGTTCGCAGGCCGCGTGCGCAAAGTGGCAGCGTGGCGCAAAAGCGCAACCGGCGATGGCATCTGTCAGGTTGGGCGGCTGGCCTTCGATCGGCATCAGCGCGTGTGCGCGGGACGCCAGCAGGCGCGGCGTGGCGGCCAGCAAGGCCTGGGTGTACGGGTGGCGCGGGTCGGCGAACAAATCGGTGGTGCGTGCCTGTTCGACGATGCGCCCGGCATACATCACGGCCACGCGGTCACAGGAGCGTGCGACGACGCCCAGGTTGTGCGTGATGAGGATGATCGCGGTGCCCAATTGGCGGTTGATGTCGGCCAGCACGTCCAGGATCTGCGCCTGCACGGTCACATCCAGTGCGGTGGTCGGCTCGTCGGCAATGATCACGTCGGGCGCGTTGGCCAATGCCATGGCAATCATCACGCGCTGGCGCATGCCACCGGAAAAGCGGTGCGGGTAATCCACCAGGCGCAGCGCGGGGTCGGGTATGCCGACCAGCTTCATGAGTTTCACCGCGCGCGCGCGCGCTGCGGCTGCGCTGGTGCGCCCCTTGCCGTGGATCGCTTCGGTGATCTGTTCGCCGATGCGCATGATGGGGTTCAACGACGACATCGGGTCCTGAAACACCATGGACAAACCGTTGCCCCTGATGCCGCGCAGCTCCTTGTTCGACAGGGCCAGGATGTCGCAGCCTCCAAACAGGACGCTCCCGGCCTCGATGCGGCCCGGTTCACGTACCAGGTTGAGCAGCGACATGGCCGTGACCGACTTGCCCGAACCCGACTCGCCGACCAGGCCCAGGGTTTCACCTC